>CAZXWT010000023.1:2385-11522 GCA_964644475.1 uncultured Sediminibacterium sp.
TGAGCATAATCCAAGGTTAATTCTTCTCCTTTTTTAATAGCTCTATTTGTGATTACATTTAAACCTTGGTACTCACAATTGGCATCGCAGGAGTGATTTTGAGGAGACCACTCTTCTGGTCTTAAATCCCAAAGTATATAGGTGTCTTTACTGATAGGATAAGCGTATCTTCTGAAATTTAATTTTTCTCTCTCATCCCAGTTTTCGTCTACATATTTTTTGGTGACAATTCTTTGCGAACGCTCTTCCCCTTTGAATAGTAAGGTATTTTTAGGCAAATCAAACTTTGCATAAATACCATAACCTGAAATGGAGTTTCCTTTAATGTTAAATAGTTTTTGTTTTCTCTGATGACGCGCCATCCCTTCTATAATAATACGTTCCAAAAATCCTCTTTTCCCAACCCCATCATGCATTAAGATATAATCCGCAGACCCCTCATAACCTTCTGCATAAAAAACAGAACAGGTGAAATTGATTTCTAAGAAAAATATTTCTCCTTTGTCATTCATTCTAAAATCCATTCTCGCATAACCCACACCATTGAAAGATAAAAACACTTGTTCTGCAATAGATTTTAATTGATTTGCTAATGCTTCGTCTTCTACGCCAATATTTGCATTAGGGTGTAACTCAGATGTTTTTAATGCATAGGTTTTAAAAGAAAAACCTTCAGGAAAAATATATTCAACCGGCTTAAAACTAGTGCAAGTTCTTCCATCTTCATTTCCGCATACTAGTACTGTGAATTCTCTACCATCAATATATTCTTCTACTAAAGCACTTCCAAACTCGTCTAAGATAGCGTGCACTTTTTTCTTTAAATCTTCAATATTATTGGCCTTAGATTGTTCATCTACACCCAAGCTATCACCTGCTTTAGCTGGTTTTACAAATAATGGAAATTGTAAATTTCCAGGAAGCGAATCTATTTCTTCATAGCTTTCAATTACGGCATGTGCGGGTGTTTTAACCGATTCACAAAAAGCTAAGTACTTCATAATAGCCTTAGTAGGATCATATAAATTAGCACTTGGACCGGTGTATGGAAGCTCTAATAAATCTAAACTAGTGATTACATCTATAGAAGGCACTTTCCATTCTAAATACCCTTCACATAAATTGATATAGATGTCATAATTATTTTCCTTTAATTGTTTTAATTGCTGATATGTGCTTAGTTTATTTAAAAATATATGATCAATTTTCGCTTCAGGCATTAATATAGATAGATCTCTTTTGGGATCGTAATATTGATAATCTACGCCAGAAGTGGAGTAGTCAGGTTGAAGTACAGCAATTTTTAAATTAGTAAAGCTTGAAGGATTGTTTAATTGAGGGAGATTGCGCATGATTTAATTTTTTCTTCTTGCGAATGCGTCATTAATAATATGAATAACTAATTCTGCAAAACTTTGATTGGCATATTTTAAAATGGCGCCAATAGAAGTAAAATTTTCATCTTCACTAATTCCACATTGAGCATTTACTTCTAGTACATGAGCTTGTCCTGTATGCTTGTCTACTCTTACATCTACCCTTGTATAACCCGTTCCATTAACTGCAGCATAAGCTTCCCATGAAACTCTTTGAATATCCATTTGTATAGATGGATCTCCTAATTGGTATTCGTAAAAATTTTCTTCAGAAGGCATTGGACTTTCTTCTTCATAAATTTCCCAAAGTCTATCAAAAGATAAAAATTTTTCTTGTTCAGGTAGTGATGAGTGAAATACTCTTTCAACTGGAGGATAAATTTTTGCAAACTCTGGTTGATGATGTGATCCTACAATCATCACAGTATACTCTGGTCCTTCAATAAATGATTCTGCTATAATTCCGTCTGTTGCTAAATTCCAACCTCTATAACCTTCAAACATTTTATCTAGTTGAGTAGCAAGAGCAGTAGTATCATTTACCACATTTTTTATACCCACACCTAAACTACCACCAGATACAGCCGGCTTTACAATCAAAGGACTGCCTAATTGCTGTATCATTTCTTCCGCATTGTAGTTTTTATCTTTAATAGCCGTCCATTTTGGGGTGGGAACTCCTGCTTCATCAAATGCTTTTTTCATTGGGATCTTCGAAGTGGTGATTTCATAAAAATCATCATTTGCCCCAGTATAAATTAATTTTTTTGACTCTAAGGCTTTAATTACAGAAACACCCGGAGCTCCATTTATTTCATCTCCATCACATAAGTTTAGTACAACCGGAAAGTAAATCGCTTTATCTCTTTCGCCGGCAATTTCTTGTATAATTTTTTTATAATTATCTAATGTAACTGGTTGCCATTTCCACGGAATATCTAATGACTCAAATACTCTTGTATATTCTTCTATACTTTGACTAAAATCATAGTAATAAGCCAAATTAGGATCTGGATTGTCAATAGATGGAGCTAATACCCATACTTTCAAATGTCCAATAGGAACAAAGGGATAAAATAAATGTCGAAGAGAGCTCAATGCAATAAAATATGGGTTGGTTATAGTTGCTATGAAGTTATAAAATATATATGAATACATTCTATTATTAGACCCTGTTTTATTAGGGACAAATAACATATTTTTTAAATCCCTTGATATAAATAAGGCCCTTGTAGTATTAGTTCTTCATGTATTCATTGTTGTTTTATAGTTCATCATAATAGCCTTCTTTATGTATCAACATGTCATTATATGCGATCAGCAAAAATTATACGCCTTGGGTAGTTATAGTATTTTGAAAGAACAATCGATGTTTGAAACCTATTGCATGATTCAGGCCCTTCAGGAAATTGATTATTGGGCATCTAAACATCCCCAAAGCTTACTAATACTTGATAGTGCTTTATTAAGTTTTGGAGAAAATGCGAGTATGGAACATTTTATCCAACTTCAAAAAGACCATCCTATAATGGTTATAGTCAATGACGAAGATGATGTTCAACTGTTTCGTTTAATAGATGCAGGTGTTTCTGTAATGGTTACAAGAACAGTTTCCGAATTGGACTATCTAAAAGCGATGGAAATGGCGACCAAAAGAAAAATATTCTTTTGTAATCAATTGGCGGCAAGAGTTTATAACCTTGTATATCAAGTAGATAAGATTAAACAGATAGAAGAAGTATATGCTTTGAATGCATATGATAAGTATATCTTAATTAGAATATGTGAGGAAGCGTCTAGTAAGCAGATAGCACAAGAATTGTTTTGCAGTAAAAGAACAGTAGAGGGCCACAGAACAAGATTGATGCAAAAGCTAGGAGTCACCAATGTGGCGGGCTTGGTGAAAATTACTTTGCTCACCAAGCTCTACCAACATTATTTGTCCAACCCGGGATTATATGATGTAACAGCATGTTTTAAAACATCTTCTTTGTAAAAATGGATAGTTTTAAAATTGCCATCAATATATCTTTGAGCTTGATCGGTAAAATGTGTATTATCAGCGAATCTTGATTGCCCACCAGTAATGATCGTTTTGGCTTCTAGTTTCTTGCCAAAGCTTACTGCTGCAATAAAGCTATTGCCAGAGTATCCATATCTTTTTTGCGTGCCATCCATTCTTCTGCTTTCAAATGCAGGCAATTGTCCCCATTTAGAAGAAGTTTGAGCGACCGCGATACTGTTAACATTATCATCAAATTTACTTCCTGGGTTTACTCTTTGGTACCTATTTATATCTCCCCAAGGCTTCTCCCAAGTTCCATAAGTTTTTTCTAATTGAGCAAGAGCGGCATCTAATAATGCTAATTTCTTTTCATTAGATACTTCATTGACCATTCTATTGTATTTAGTAATAATCTGGGTTCCTTCTTCCTCTGTAGCTGGAGGAGGAATTTGTGCAGCCCATTGTGTTGCCCATTCAATAGCAATACTGGTAGCAATTGAATTAGCTGAAGCGTTTTTATCCCAATTAGTTAAATAGTCAATTGCTTTTGATTGCGTAGCAGTCAATGTAGTATTTTTTGCATAAGATAAAAAAGAAGGCAACAAAATATCAAATGCGCTTAAATGTTTGTCGTATCCTAATTGGATGAGTTCATCCAAACTAATTTTATCTATATTACTAAGCAACCTTACTGCATTAATACCTCTGCCATTTTCACCATCTGGTGCCATATAAGCTGGATAGTCTTTTGCTTTTGGACTATTTAATCCGGCAACTGTAAAAGGCGTTGCATTACAATTTTGTAACCAGCCATTTATTGGATTAATGCTTTGTACAATTTCTTCTAAACCATGTATGTCTTGCCAATCTGTTGCCTTGATACTTCCATCTACTGGTTTGGTGAAATCGTATCCTGGATTTCTCTTTGGCATAAAATTACCATGCCAATAAGCAATATTTCCTTGGGCATCTGCGTAAACAGTATTATTACTGTTGTTAGATAAAAGGGCTAATGCTTTTTTATAGTCTGCTAAATTTTTTGCCTTAGTTCTTATCCAACACTCAATAAGTGCATCTCTGGATCTATTATTTTCTTGCAAGCTCAACCATTTATTATTTTTTGAAGTCATGATAGGTCCATGATGGGTTGCATAAGTTTCAAAAGTTTTACTTTTTATGACTACATTTTCTATATACTTTAATTCAATTTTTCTAGTTTTTACTTTTTTCTGTTCTTGTTCATATGTATAAACTAAGGCTCCATTTTTATTACTAATTTTTTCTTCATAAACATCAGCCACATCTGCATAGCTACTAGTATGCATCCATCCACAATGCTCATTGAATCCTTGGTATATAAACATTTGTCCCCATGTTACAGCTCCATAAACATTTAATCCCTCTTCGCTATTCATGTGCATTTCGGATCTGAAATAAAAAGGAACATGCGGATTAATATATAACATGGCATTACCATTTTTACTATGCTTTGGAGCAATCGCAAATCCATTAGAGCCTTTTAGTGTTTTTTCTTCCATGTCAAATTGTACGCTATTGTCAATTGCTACAATTTCTTTTGAAGTAGCTCCATAAAATTGTGCAACATCATTGGCGCGAATACCTGCAGATCTTGTTGGCGAAACACTTCCATCGGTCCACATTAAATGATACCATGGCTGAAATTTTTGAATAACTTTTGGATGTACTTCTGGATGTTTGCTCAAGTAATAGTTAATACCATCTGCATGTGCAACTAATAATTGTTTGAACCATTCAGGACTATTATTATAATCTTTAACAGCTTCTGCGCTGTCTTGAATTAATTGCATCATTAAATCTTCGTAGATCATTTTTGATCCCTCAAGCTCTGCTTGACGCCCCAGCATCTCCAAAAAATTTTTCTCTATTTGAGGAAAGTTTTCTTCGCATTGTGCATACATCAATCCAAAAACTGCATCGGCATCTGTTTTCCCATAAATATGAGGTATACCCCATTCGTCTCTAATAATTTTTGTTTGCTTTGCGTGTTTTTCCCATCTTGCTTTTTCAATAGCAAAAGGTCCTTGAGCAAAAACAGCATTTATAAAAATAAATGCTGTTAATACGATTACTACTAATTTTTTATTCATATTAGATATTCCAAGTTTTCATTCTTTCTAAATCAATCTTAGCAGCTTCTAATGGAGTTCTTTGTTGGTAAGATTCTTGTTCGATAATAAAATGATGTGAACCGCCAATTTGTTTAGCTAATAAGCTTATAGCTTTTGGATCAACTACACCATCACCTAAGGTGGTGCTTTCGTATCCGTCATTCATCTCTCCTTTTTCTACTTTGATTTCATCTTTAACATGTAAAGAAGCGAAACGACCAGGATATTTTTTAATCCACTCTGCACCTCTTGCCCCAGCTCCGTACATATTTCCAAAATCTAATTGTTGCATTACTTTATCTGGATCTGTATGTTTTAATATAAGATCGTAAATAACTTCTCCATTTACTTTTTCAGTAAACTCGAAATTATGATTATGATAACCAAATTTCATTCCATGAGCCTTACATAACTCACCACATTTATTAAATTGATCTAATTGTTTCATTAATCCATCATAAGAGCTTCTTGCTTTCTCATCCATCCATGGACTTATCACATATTCTTGTCCCATAATTGCTGCATCTTCCACTGTTTTTTTCCAAACGTCAGTAAAGTCATTTTTAGCAATATCAAAATGTGTTGGGTTCATCACTGTATGTCCACTTGGCATATTTAATCCTAAGCCATCTAAAACTTTTTTAAATTCTTTTGCTTCCCATCCATAAAATTTTCCATTTACATAGTTGGCATGCTCCACATTTTTATAACCCATATTTGCTAAAGCTGTCAATGTGCTCAATGGATTTTTCATCATATCTGCTCTCACAGAATACAATTGAATACCAATTAGCATTTTTTTCTTAGCTACAATATTTTCTTTAGACCAAAGCACTTTGGGTTGTAAGCTTACACCAGCAATGGCAATACCAACATTTTGAAGGAACCTTCTTCTTGAATTTTGCATAACAATCGTTTTAGTATTTAAACTTACTAAATAATCATTAAACCATACCATAACAATAAGGTCTAATATTTAGCCGTTCATCCAAAAGAATAAGGCTTAGAGCACATTTTTGACTAAAACAATCAACATAATTTTATCTTTACGAACCAAATCGTATAAAAAGGCATGAATAAAATCAAAATAATCGTTGGACTTATTGTAACTATCTTATTATCAAATAGTTATATTTCAAACGCGCAAAATATAACCATCGAGGGCACGGTAATGGATAGTACCATAAAGAAGCCTTTAAATTATGCAACCATTTCTTTGGCCAATGCTAAAGATTCTTCTTTAATCAGTTTTACCCGAGCAAACGATGCTGGATTTTTCCAAATTAAGAATGTGCCTTCTGGTAAATTCCTAATTTCCATATCTTATGTTGGATATCAGCACGCATGGATTGCAGTGAAGGCTGGAACAACAGCTGTTTTATCATTGGGTAATATATACCTACAAAATACAGCAACTATGTCTTCTGTTACTGTAACAGCAAGAAGACCACCTGTAGTGATCAATGGAGATTCTATAGAGTTTAACTCAGAGAATTTTAAGACCCAACCCAATGCGGTAGTGGAGGATATGTTAAAGAAAATGCCAGGCATTGAAGTAGATAAATCTGGAGCAATCACTGTAAATGGTAAATCTGTAAGTAAGGTATATGTTAATGGGAAAGAATTTTTTACGGGAGATCCTAAAATGGCTACTAGAAATTTAGCAGCAGATGCAGTAGATAAAATTCAGATTTATGATAAAAAATCGGATCAGGCAATGTTTACAGGTATTGATGATGGTAATGAAGAAACAGCCATCAATATCAAAACAAAAAAAGATCGTAAACAATCTACGTTTGGTAAAGTAGGTTCTGGATTTGGAACACCAGGAAGATTTGATGGACAAGGCAATGTGAATAGAATCAATAATGATGAACAATACTCGGTTATAGCTACCGCTAATAATGTCAATAAGCAAAATTTTTCAACGGGAGATATTGCTAATTTTTCTGGAGCAGGTGGTGGAAGAGGTGGCGGTGGTATCACTATTAATTTCTCTGGTGGAGATGGCGGTACAGATGCGAATTCTAGAGGTATTGCTGAGACCTATTCTTTAGGAGGTAATTATTCAAATTTATTGAATGATAAAAAAATGGATTTCAATGCCAACGCCAATGGTAGCGATGTATCAAGATATAATACCAGTAATTCTTTTACACAAAATTTAATTCCTGGAAATAATTTTAATAGAACAAGTAATTCAGTGTCTGATTCAAGAAATCAACAACAAAGATTCAATGCTACAATAGACAATAAGGTTTCTGAAACTTTTTCTTTTAAGTATACTCCAAGTGTTTCTGTTCAGCATAATACTTCTAATAGTGAATCTACTACTAGTACTTTCTTGCCAGATGGAACACCTACTAATGGAACAGCAACAAGAGCATCTAGTGTTTCTGATGCAACTAATATTTCTAATACATTATTATTAAGAAAAAAATTCGCGAAAAAGGGCAGAACTATTTCTTCTACAATTACACAAGGTTACAATGAATCTTTGGCCAATGGAAGTCAATTTACTGATCAGTTATTTTACAACTTTGGCATCTTGACAAAGGATTCTATTTTAGACCAACAAAATAAAAGAAAGGGACTTACGCAAACATATTCAACGAATATAGTATATACAGAACCTATTTCTAAAAAGTCTTTACTTGAGTTCAATGCGTATATTAATAAAAACAATAGCTCAACTAGTAGAAAAGTCTTTGATAAAAACTCAGGCAATAACCAGTATGATATTTTAAACAATCGATTGACTAATGAATTTAGTAGTGAATATACATATGCAGGTGGAGGAATGAACTATCGATTAAATCAAAAGAAATATAACTTCTCTACAGGATTTTCTATACAAAATGCGATGTTGAATGGGATTAATAATAGTGCAAATACTAAGATTAATCAAGAGTTTAAGGACATCTTGCCATCGGCTATGTTCCAGTATAATTTCTCGCAAACTAAGAATTTAAACTTCAATTATAGAACTTCTACCAATCAACCTTCTTTAACACAATTGCAACCAGTCTTAGATCAAAGTAATATCAATAACCAAACTATTGGTAATCCAAATTTGAAAAGAACTTATAATCATAATTTAAATTTGAGATTCTTCTCTACAAAAGTATTGGCGCAGAGAAATTTCTTTGCATTAATTAATGCTCAGTTTGCGGATAACTCAATAGTGAATTATGATAGCGTTTTGCCTACAAGACAAATTTTATCTAAGCCTGTGAATGTGAATGGCATCTATAGAGTAAATGCCACATTAAACTATGGTTTTGGTATTAAGAAATTGTATTCAAGAATTAATTTTGGATTTAATACAGGGTATAATAATAATGTAAACTATGCGAATGGTATTTTAAACACTACAATTATTAAAAGTTTCTGGCCAAGCATCACATATACCTTTAGTTTAGATGAAATAATGGATTTAAATATATCTGCAAGACATAATTATAATACCACAGATAATGCAATTAATAAGTCATTAAACACTAACTATGTTACAAGAACTTATAGTGCTGATCTAGTGAATTATATACCTGGGGGCATTGTGTTAAATCAAAGCTTGAATTATGTAATCAATGAAGGCAGAGCTCC
>CAZXWT010000024.1:0-6524 GCA_964644475.1 uncultured Sediminibacterium sp.
TCTTCTGAACCGATGATCACAATTTGAGGAATATTTTTTTTCTCAGCATATTTAAATTGCTTGTCAAATTTGCTCTTCTCTGGGTAGATTTCACAAGCAATTTTTTTGCTACGTAGTTGCATCATTTGTATATATGCAGCAGCCGCTTCTTGTTCTCCCAAATTAAAAAATAATACCTGTGTACTTGCTTCAATGGTTGCAGGGAATAATTGTTTTTCTTCCAATACATCAAAGATTCTGTCCACTCCAAAACTGATTCCAACACCTGGAATATTGTTTACACCAAATAGCCCTGTAAGATCATCGTATCTTCCTCCACCGCCAATACTGCCCATTTGAGCATCAATGGCTTTCACTTCAAAAATGATTCCGGTATAATAATTTAAACCTCTCGCTAAAGTAAAATCGGTTTCAACAAATTGAGCCATACCAGTGGCTTCATGATAATTCAACACGAAATTAATTTCTTCTATGCCTTTTGCTGCGGTTTCATTCCCATCAAAAATTTGTGCTAATTTTTCTAATTTTTCTTTGTTGGTTCCACTGATGTTTAAATAAGTTTCAATCGTATTTTGTTGAGCTTCATTGAAACCTTTGCTAGCTAATTCTGCTTGTACTTTTTCCCAACCAATTTTATCTAATTTATCTATGGCGATAGTTAGATCAATTAATTTATCTTCTCCACCACAAACCTGTGCTAAAGCCAATAAAATTTTTCTGTTATTTATTTTAATAATTACCGGTAATTGTAATGCCTTAAAAGCACTTACATAAATGGCAACTAAATCTACCTCGTTGATCAAGCTTTCGCTGCCCACAATATCAGCATCGCATTGATAAAATTCTCTATATCTTCCTTTTTGTGGTCGATCTGCTCTCCAAACTGGTTGTGTCTGATATCTCTTGAAAGGGAATGTCAAAGAACCATGATTCATAGCAACATATCTTGCAAATGGTATAGTCAGGTCATATCTTAATGCTCTTTCTGTAATTGCAGTACTTGATTTCCCTGATAAAATTTTGTCAAATCCCTCCTTGGTTTGTACTTCTTTTTGTGGGTTGTCTAATCCGTTATTCAGAATTTTGAAAATCAACTTATCACCTTCTTCACCATATTTACCCATTAATGTTTCTAGGTTTTCCATAGCAGGGGTTTCTAATGGTTGAAATCCAAAAGTTTCGAAAACAGACTTTATAGTGTTTAGTATATATTGACGCTTATGTACTGTTACAGCATTAAAATCTCTAGTACCCTGTGGAATGGAAGGCTTGCTCATTCAGTTAATTTTGGGTGTAAAGATAATTGTTTAAATTGCTTTCCTAAAATGTAATAAAACATGGATACAAGAGAGCGTTCCGAGCGATCTTATCGTTTTTTCAGAAGAATATATGATTTTACCATGGCCACTTTAATATTGGGCTCTGCTGTATTAATGCTTGGGGCCAAATGGTTTCACATAGAACAGATCATGAATATTGATGCTGAATTCAGAATGATATTTGGTATTATGTGTTTATTATATGGTGGTTTTAGATTGTATAGAGGATTTCAACAAGATTATTAATTCCAATAAGATTTTAAATGAAAAATATCCTACAACTCTTTGTTGTTGCAGCTTTGCTGTCATTTTCGATAGCGTGTAATAATCATCAAAAAGCCCCTGTAGTAGATACGCCGAATGAGGGTACTATTCATATTTCTGTTGAACAAAGCTTTAAACCTTTTATTGACGAGCAATTAAAAGTATTTGCTTCTAGTTATCCAAAGGCGAATATTATTGTACACTATAAATCAGAAATTGAATGCATCAAAGACCTTGTTGAGGATTCTACAAGAATGGTCATTGTTACTAGAGGGTTGGATAAAAAAGAACAAGAAGGATTCAAGACACAATTAGGCTTTCATCCCACTTTTGGCATTTTAGCCTATAATGCTGTGGCGGTGATAGTCAATAATCAATCAAAGGACACTGTTTTCACCATGAAAGACCTTCAAGATCGTCTAATTGGTAAAAAACCGGGTAAAGTGGTCATGGATGGCAATAACCTAACCGGAGTAGTCCGATTTATTAAAGATAGTTTAGCAAAAGACAATACATTAGGAAAAAATGTAATGGCGGCAACGGGATCTGAAGCTGTTATTGAATATATCTCTTCCAATCCTGATGCAATTGGATTTGTGGGAATGAATTGGATTGGAGATACTTACGATCAAAAACAGGCTAAATACAGAGAAAAAGTAAAAACTGCATTAGTGGAGTGTACTTTATGCATTGAAAAAGGTTATTTCTCTCATCCATCTCCTTCTACAATTAGCCAAGGACAATATTCTCTTTCCTTACCTATCTATTTTATTCTAAAAGAAAATTCTCCAGGATTGGGTTCTGGCTTCTTGAATTTTATGAGTCTGGAAAGAGGGCAATTAATTTTTAGAAGATCCTTCTTGGTGCCTGCCAAAATGAGTTTTAAAGAAAGAAAGGGTTTATTGTAAAATACTAACAGATTTTAGTGTTTTTAGCAAAAAATTAATAGAATTCTTGCAAAAAAATTAATATTTTTAGCCTTCTCTAAAAGGGTATTTGTTTAAAAACTGAAAAAAAGAAACTGATGAAAAAAGTGGTTGTATTAATGATGAGTGCTGCATTAGTAGTTACAGGTTTAAACGCGCAAGCGCCTGTGTCTCCTTTAGCAGAAGGTGTGAAAATGTTGAACTATGAAAAGAACAAATCTGCTTTGACTTTTTTCAAAGAAGCATTAGATAAAAATCCAGGTGATCCAGAAACAACTTTCTGGTATGGACAAGCCATTTTATCTCAAAACTATAATGGTGTATCTACTCCAGAATCTATTCAACAAGCTAAAGCCCTTTATCAACAAGCTTTACAAGCTAAAGGAAATGACGCTTGGTTATTAGTGGGTATGGCGCATATTCAATCTTTAGAAGGAGTTGATGCTAATGCTGTAAAACAAAATTTAGAAGTAGCGATTACTAGTTCTTTAATTTCAAAAGGTAAATTAAAAGGAAAACCAAATCCAGAAATCATCAATGCAATTGGTCGTGTATTTGCAGAATTACCAAGCAATGTAGGTGATCATCAATTTGCTATTGATAAATTAAAAGAAACAGTTTCTTCTAATGAAACAGCAGGTGCAAGTTTATATATCAATTTAGGCATTAACTATCTTAAATTAGGTGGCGAACATGGTGGAGAAGCGGTAAGTGCATTCCAAGAAGCAATCAATCGTGATGCAAAGAATGCATATGCTTATTATAGAATTGGTAAAGTGTATCAAACTCAATCAAACAAAGAATCTTTAGAAGAAAATTTTAGAAAAGCAGTAGAAATTGATCAAGCAATCGCTCCTGTATATATGTCTAAATATTCTTACTATTCAGACAAAAACACTGATTCTGCTAAATCAAACTTGGATACATATTTAAAATATGCTGATAAAGACCCAGTATTAGATTTCTTGAATGCAGATTATTTATTCCAAGCGGGTCAATATGATCAATCCTTAGCAAAAGCAAAAGAATTAGAAGCTTCTGTAGGAGTAACGGCTTTACCAAGATTAAGTATCTTATTAGCTTATATCGCAGATCGTAAAGGTGATTCAGTAAGCTCTAAGACTTATATAGACCAGTTCTTAAACAATAAGGCGGTTGAGAAAATCGAAAGTTCTGATTATGAGTTAGCAGTTAAAGTGTACTCAAAATTCCCAGGCAATCAAGCTATTTTAGCTGATTTATTGACTAAAGCTATTGCTGCTGAAACACAAAAAGCAAATAAATTAAAATATTACAAGTTAGGTGCAGATATGTATGAAAAAGCAGGTATGTACGCTGACGCTTTAAAATGGTATGGCGATTATTCAGCATTGAGAGGCGTGAAAGACGAGGTATATTTCTACAAAACAGCTTCTTTGGCAATTAATGCGAAAGATGGCGCTACTGCAGCAGCTACTGCGAAAGAGTATATCGCAGCATTCCCTGAGAAGCCAAATGGCTACAATTTCAACAATAAAGCAGCTAAAATATTAGATTCTACACATGCATTAGGATTGCAATTTGAGGCGGCAAAATTACAAAACGAGTTTTTCGCAAAAGATCCGTCTAAGTATAAGCAAGGTTTTATATCTAACTATTACACAATGATGGGTTATTACAACGAAAACAAAGATTTTGAGAATGCCATTGCAATGTGTGATAAAGTGCTTGAAATCATCCCTGGTGAGCCTCAAACAGTTCAAATTAAAGAGGGTTTATTGAAAAACTGGGAGATCTATAAAAAGATGAAATCTAAAGAGCCAGCTAAAAACTAAGCTTTATAAAAAAAATATACAAAAACTCCCCTTTTATGGGGAGTTTTTCGTTTTAGGTGCTATCCTTTGTGTATTTTTGCGGCACCAAAATTTCTCGTATGAATATGCAACAATTTTTGTTGTCTGTGAACGAATCCAATAGCGCTGCTAATTACTTGCCTATAGCCTTGCAGATTCTATTTGCAGCGGGCTTTGTAGCCTTTATGATATTGATCTCTAGCTTCTTAGGACCCAAGCGCAAGACCGCAGATAAATTAGAAACTTTTACAAGTGGAATTGAATCTCATGGAGACGCAAGATCTCCAATGGCGATTAAATATTTCTTAGTGGCTATTTTATTTGTTTTGTTTGATGTGGAAGTGATTTTCTTCTATCCTTATGCTGTGAATTTTAAAAGTTTAGGATGGACTGGTTTCATTGAAGTGGTGATGTTTGTTGCATTTTTCTTAGTAGGATTTATTTACATATTGAAGAAAGGTGCTTTAAAGTGGGAAGACTAATTATTAAAAATTTAATTGAATTAATATGCGTCCAGTAAGATTTAACGTACATCCAAAAGAAGCTTCTATTGCAGATGCTATTTCAATGGGTGCTGCACCAGACGGTATTTCAGGAGAAGGATTTTTTGCAACACAACTAAGTTCAGTGGTGGGATTAGCAAGAAAAAATTCTTTATGGCCTTTGCCATTTGCAACATCTTGTTGTGGTATTGAGTTCATGGCTACAATGGCTTCGCATTATGACTTATCAAGATTTGGATCTGAGCGTGTAGGTTTTTCTCCACGTCAGTGTGATTTATTAATGGTAATGGGAACTATTGCAAAAAAAATGGCGCCAGTGTTAAGACAAGTATATATTCAAATGGCAGAACCTCGTTGGGTTATTGCTGTGGGTGCTTGTGCTTCTAGTGGTGGGATATTTGACACTTACAGTGTTTTGCAAGGTATTGATCAGGTAATCCCTGTAGATGTGTATGTACCAGGTTGCCCTCCAAGACCAGAAGCAATTATTGATGGCTTCATGAAAGTACAAGACTTGGTTGGACAAGAAAGTGTAAGAAGAAGAAATAGTGATCAATACAAAGCATTATTAAACAGCTACGGCATTCAATAAAAATACTATGGCTTTGAGCAACGAATATATACAAGAACAATTAGTAGCAAAATTTGGAGAGCAGGTTTTTGCTTTTAGTACTGCAACTGGAATTTTGTCTTTTGAGTCTTCAAAAGAATTGAATTTAAAAGTACTACAATTCTTGTATGATGAACCTAGTTTAGGTTTTACTTTTTTAACTGATTTATGCGCGGTGAACTATCCAGATAATGTTGGCGCAGAATTAGTGGTGGTATATCACTTACATAATTTAAAGGAGAATGTAAGAGTAAGATATAGCGTAGCTACTTCAATTGCTACACCAGATATTTTTACTGCAACAAAACTATTTGAAGCAGCTAATTGGATGGAGCGTGAAACCTATGATTTCTTTGGTGTAAACTTTGTGGGTCATCCAAATTTGAAACGTATTTTGAACGTAGACGAAATGGATTATTTCCCATTGAGAAAAGAGTTTCCTTTAGAAGATCAAACTAGAATTGACAAGGACGATGAAATGTTTGGTAGAGGTTAATAAAATTTATCAGCAGTAAGCGCAAATAAAAAAACATGGAAGCAAATCACAATATCATTTTACCAGAAGGCTCAATAGAAAAGCAAACCACCACTTTGAATTTTGGTCCGACGCATCCTGCAACGCATGGTGTGTTTCAAAATATTATGGAAGTGGATGGAGAGCGTGTTGTATCTACAGAGCAAACAGTTGGCTATATCCATCGTGCATTTGAAAAATTAGCAGAAAGAAGACCATTATACCAAGTAACACCTATCACTGATAGATTAAACTATTGTAGTAGTCCTATCAATAATATGGGTTGGCATATAACTTGCGAAAGATTCTTGCAAATTGAAACACCAAAGCGTGTAGATTATTTGAGAATCATCATTATGGAATTGGCGCGTATTTCTGATCACTTGATTTGTAATTCTATTGTTGGTGTGGATACAGGTGCTTACACAGGTTTCTTGTATGTAATGCAATACAGAGAATTGATTTATGAAATTTATGAAGAAGTTTGTGGATCAAGATTAACTACTAATATTGGTAGAATTGGAGGATTTGAAAGAAACTTTACGAATACAGCTTT
>CAZXWT010000024.1:6624-10077 GCA_964644475.1 uncultured Sediminibacterium sp.
GCAGAAGTATATCATGCAGACGTGCCTGAATATTATCTTCCTAAAAAAGAAGATGTGTATACAAAGATGGAAGCATTGATTTGGCATTTCAAAATTATCATGGGAGAGATTGATTTGCCAAAAGGACAAATTTATAGCCCAGTGGAAGGCGGTAATGGTGAATTAGGTTTTTACTTAATCAGTGATGGCGGTAGAACACCTTTCCGTCTACATTTCCGCAGACCTTGTTTCATTTATTATCAAGCTTATCCAGAATTAATTAAAGGTGGCATGTTAAGTGATGCAGTGGTAACCATGAGTAGTTTGAATTTAATTGCAGGTGAATTAGATGCATAATTAAAATAGAAAAGAATAGTATGGCATATATATTTAATGATACACAAATGACCGAGTTTAAGCGCTTGGTGGCAAGATATCCAGAAGGAAAGCAAAAAAGTGCTTTATTGCCAGTGTTACATTTAGCGCAAGAGAGCTTTGATGGTTGGTTGCCTACAGAAGCTTTGGATTATGTTGCAAGTTTATTGCAACTAGAGCCTATTGAAGTGTATGAAGTAGCAACTTTCTACTCTATGTACAATTTAAAGCCAGTGGGTAAATATGTATTTGAAGTTTGCCAAACAGGTCCTTGTATGATTAGTGGTTCCGATAACATTATTGATTACATCAAACAAGTATTAAATATTCAACCAGGTGAAACTACTCAAGATGGTTTGTTTACATTAAAGTTGGTAGAATGTTTGGGTGCATGTGGTTATGCTCCAATGATGCAAGTAGGAAAGATTTATAAAGAGCATTTGACTAAAGAAAAAGTGGATGCAATTATAGCAGAGTATCGTCAAGCTGCAGCAAATAAAAATTAAACTAAGTAGTTAAATAAATAACAATGGGCGTAAAACTATTATTAGATAAAGCAAATGTGCCAGGGATAAGAACCTTTGAAGTGTATCGCAAAGAAGGTGGTTATCGTTCGGTAGAAAAAGCTTTGAAAGAGATGAACCCAGAATCGATTGTAGAGGAAGTGAAGAAAAGTGGTTTAAGAGGTAGAGGTGGTGCTGGTTTCCCTACAGGAATGAAATGGAGTTTTATTGCAAAACCAGAAGGCGTTCCTCGTCATTTGGTTTGTAATGCAGACGAAAGTGAGCCAGGTACTTTTAAGGATAGATACTTAATGGAATTTTTACCTCATTTATTAATTGAAGGTTTAATTGTATCAAGTTTTGCTTTAGGCTCTAGCGATACTTATATCTATATTAGAGGAGAGTATGCTTGGATTCCAGATATCTTAGAAGAAGCTATCAATGAAGCAAAAGCGGCAGGATTTTTAGGGAAAAATATTTTAGGTACAGGTTTTGATTGTAATATACATGTACAAAGAGGTGGTGGTGCTTATATCTGTGGAGAAGAGACTGCATTGATTGAATCGTTGGAAGGTAAAAGAGGTAATCCAAGAATTAAACCTCCGTTCCCAGCTATTCAAGGTTTGTGGATGCGTCCAACAGTAGTAAACAACGTAGAAACTTTAGCAGCCATTGTTCCTATTATTAATATGGGTGGTGATGAGTATGCAAAAATTGGTGTAGGAAGATCTACTGGAACTAAATTAATCTCTGCATGTGGTAATATCAATAAGCCAGGTGTTTATGAAATTGATATGACTATTTCAGTGGAAGAATTTATTTATAGTGATGAATACTGCGGAGGTATTAAAGGCGGTAAAAAATTAAAAGCATGTATCCCTGGCGGATCTTCGGTGCCAATTTTACCCGCGAATTTATTATTGAAAACAGCGAAGGGTGAAACACGTTACATGAACTATGAGAGTTTAAGTGATGGTGGTTTTGCTACAGGTTCAATGTTAGGTTCTGGCGGATTTATTGTATTGGATGAAGATCAATGTATCGTAAAGAATACTTTAACATTGGCAAGATTTTATAGACATGAAAGCTGTGGACAATGTTCTCCATGTAGAGAAGGTACTGGCTGGATGGAAAAAATATTATATAAAATTGAACACGGTAAAGGATCTATCAGTGATATTGATTTATTGTGGGATATTCAAAGAAAGATAGAAGGAAATACAATTTGTCCATTAGGTGACGCTGCTGCATGGCCTGTAGCTGCTGCTATTCGTCATTTCCGTGACGAATTTGAATGGCATGTTAACAATCCTGAACTTTCACAAACAAGCAATTTTGGTTTACAACACTATGCAGATCCAATTCATGTACCTGCATAACATAGAAAGATAAACTATGAGCGAACAAACATTATTTAAAGTAACCATCGACAACATTACCGTTGAAGTACCTGCGGGCACTACTATTTTGCAAGCTGCTAGAAAAATTGGCGGCGAAGTAGCTCCTCCTGCAATGTGCTTCTATAGCAAATTAAAAGGTAGTGGTGGTAAGTGTAGAACCTGTCTAGTGGAAGTGTCTAAGGGTTCTGAGAAAGACCCTCGTCCTATGCCTAAATTAGTGGCATCTTGTAGAACCACTGTAATGGATGGAATGGAAGTGAAGAATATTACTAGTGAAAAAGTAGTGGATGCAAGAGCAGGTGTAGTAGAATTTTTATTATTGAATCATCCATTGGACTGTCCAATTTGTGATCAAGCGGGTGAGTGTCATTTACAAGATTTAAGTTTTGAACATGGAAAGTCTGGTACTAGATATGAATTCCAAAGAAGAACTTTCAAGAAACATGATTTAGGTAAAAATATACAATTGCATATGACGCGTTGTATTTTATGTTATCGTTGTGTTTTCACTGCAGATCAATTAACGAATAAACGTGAACATGGAGTATTAGATAGAGGAGATCATGCAGAAATTGCTACACATATTGAAAAGAGTTTAGATAATGAGTTTATTGGAAACGTAATTGATGTATGTCCAGTAGGTGCTTTAACAGATAAAACTTTCAGATTTAAAAACAGGGTTTGGTTTTTAAAACCAATGGACGCCCATAGAGATTGTCCAACTTGTTCTGGAAGAGTGACTTTATGGAATAGAGGAGATGAAGTGTTTAGAGTTACTGCAAGAAAAGATGAGTGGGGTGAAGTAGAAGATACACCAGATGGAAAACCAGGATGGATTTGTAACACTTGTAGATTTGACAAAAAACAAACTACCGACTGGGTGATTGAAGGTTCACGTGAAATCAATAGACATTCTGTTATTGCTCAAGGGCATTATGCAGGAAAAATTGGTACCACTAAACCTAAAGAGACATTTTCTGCAATTAATGATGGTAGAAAACCTCAATTACTGATGGATATTCACGACCAAAGTGAAGTGAATCAACAAAATATTCATTTGAGTCAAATCAAAGGTCCATCTCACGGTGACACATTTAACAATAACAAAGCTTAATTGATTATAGCATGACATTACTTTCATTTGATTGGGCATTTATCATAGAAAAATTAATAATGATTGCCATTATTGTTTTTGC
>CAZXWT010000024.1:10177-11269 GCA_964644475.1 uncultured Sediminibacterium sp.
CAAATTGCAGATGTGAACATTGGCATCTTATATGTTTTTGCAGTAGTAAGTATGGGTGTATATGGAATTATGATTGGAGGTTGGGCTTCTAATAATAAGTTCTCTTTAATGTCTGCATTAAGAGCTGCATCTCAAGCTATTAGTTATGAATTAGCAATGGGCTTGGCATTGATTGCATTATTAATGACTACCGGTTCTTTAAGTTTGAAAACTATTGTTGAACAACAAGTAGCAGGCAATTGGTGGAATATAGTGTATCAACCATTAGGATTTTTGTTATTCTTTATTGCTGCTTTAGCAGAATGTAATAGAACGCCATTTGATTTACCAGAAGCAGAGAACGAATTGAATTTTGGTTATCACCAAGAATATTCTTCAATGAAATTGGGTTTCTATTTATTCGCTGAATATATCAATATGATTATGAGTAGCGCGATTATGGCTTCTATGTATTTTGGTGGCTACGATTTGCCTTTCTTTAACGAAGCAAGTGTAGCACCCAATATTGCTGCATTAATTGGAGTGGGAACTTTATTAATTAAGATTGTATTATTTATATTCTTATTTATGTGGATCCGTTGGACAATTCCAAGATTCAGATATGATCAATTGATGAATTTAGGATGGAAGACCATGATCCCATTGGCATTATTTAATTTATTATTAACTGGTGCTGTGATTTTAGCTAAATTATAATTTTCAAAAACGTTTTACCATAATATGCAACCACTTACCAATAAAGCACAAGCAGTCAACAGAGCTCCAATGAGTTTCTGGGAGCGCTTGTATTTGATTAATATTATCAAGGGAATGTTTATTACGTTTAGTCATATGTTTAAAAAACAACCTACTATTCGTTATCCCGAACAAAAGCGTGAGTTTAGTCCTGTTTTCAGAGGCTTACATGTTTTAAACAGAGACGAGGCTGGCAGAGAGCGTTGTACAGCCTGTGGTTTATGCGCTGTAGCTTGTCCTGCTGAAGCCATCACTATGGAAGCGGCAGAGCGTGTAGAAGGAGAAGAGCATTTGTATAGAGAAGAAAAATATGCAGCAAAATATGAAATCAATATGTTGCGTTGTATTTTCTGTGGT
>CAZXWT010000025.1:0-11231 GCA_964644475.1 uncultured Sediminibacterium sp.
CACATGCATACAATAATTCACCAACAGATTCTATTTCTAATTCTTTCCAAATGGTGGCTATTTTTTTTGGCCCCAATCCTTTTATTTTGATCATCTCCAAAATTCCTGGAGGTGTCTTTTGAATATACTCGTCCAATACATCCAAATGATTCGTTGCAATGATTTGTTGAATTTTTTTTCCAATGGCTTCTCCAATGCCTCTTACAGAAAACAATTGAGCAGGGTCCATTTCGGTTACTGGGTCGGTAAGCTTATCTAGTGTGAAAGCCGCGTTGGCGTAAGATTTGGTCTTAAAAGGATTCTCGCCATGAATATCCATTAGCTTAGCAAGTAAGCTAAAGTATTCTGCAATTTCATAATTATGCATGAGTAAAGTTAAATAAAAACTTTGAGCATGATTTAGTGATTGAATAGGGGGATAAAAAAATCCCCCCGAGTAATCGGAGGGACTTTGAATATTATCCGAGGATAATTATTTCTTTTTAGCAGCTTTCTTAGCAGCTTTCTTCTTAGGAGCAGCTTTTTTAGCAGCTTTCTTAGGAGCAGCTTTTTTAGCAGCTTTTTTAGCAGCTTTCTTCTTAGGAGCAGCTTTTTTAGCAGCTTTCTTAGGAGCAGCTTTTTTTACAGCTTTCTTAGCAGCTTTTTTAGGAGCAGCTTTCTTAGCAGCTTTTTTTGCAGTTGCCATGTTTTTTAGATTTAATGGTTAGTAAATATGCATTAAAAGTAAAAACTTTTTTAATAACTACAAAAACTTTTTTTTAAGCCACTACTTCCACCGGCAAAACTGAAACGGTAGTTTTGTTGTTTCTTCCTTTTTTGAACTCTACCACTCCGTTTGCAAGAGCGAATAAAGTAAAGTCAGAACCTACACCTACGTTCTTGCCAGGGTGGTACTGAGTACCTCTTTGACGAATTAAGATATTGCCGTTTAAAGCTGGTTGACCACCATATATCTTTACGCCTAATCTTTTACTTTGTGAGTCACGGCCGTTCTTAACGGAACCTTCACCTTTCTTGTGTGCCATAGTATCTTAGTTTAAGCTATGTTTTCAATTTTGATTTGAGTATAATGAGTTCTGTGACCGTGTTTCTTGCGGAAACCCTTTCTTCTCTTCATTTTAAAAGCGATCACTTTATCACCTTGAACTAAGTCGTTAGTAATTTCAGCCTTTACAACCGCCTTTGTAGCGAAAGAAATGCTTCCATTATTATCAACGAATAATACATCGTTGAATTCAACTTTGTCTCCAGTTTTACCTTGCAGGTGAGGTACATACAAGCTATCTCCTGCTTGTACTTTGAATTGTTGTCCTGCGATTTTTACTACTGCTAACATAATGTCCAAAATTAGGACGGCAAAGGTAACTAATTATCTGCCAATTTACAAGCAATTATTAAAAAATAAAAAAACCTGCTTTAAAAGCCCTCTTGTACCTAATTTTGTGACGGCCAATTGGTCATTAACCCATGAATATCAAATCTTTATTTGCCAAGCCCTTTGCTAATTTCATATATAATAAGCAATTAAAAGAGCAGGCTTTAGCTATAAAAAATCAAGAAAGTATTCTAAATCAATTAGTTAGAACAGCTTCAAAGACAGTTTTTGGGAAAGAGCACCATTTTGATCAAATCAAAGACTATAAAAGTTTCAAGCAAAATGTTCCCATTCGGGATTATGAAGGCTTCAAAGCCTATATAGAGCAAATCAAAGAAGGCAAGGCCAATATTTTATGGAAGGGCAAACCTTTGTATTTGGCTAAGACCAGCGGTACTACAAGTGGGGTGAAATATATACCTATCAGTAAAGAATCCATTTCGAATCATATCAATGGTGCTAGAGATGCTATTCTAACTTATATGGCTAGCACAGGGAATGTCAATTTTGCTGGAGGCAAGATGATCTTTTTAAGTGGCTCTCCGGTTTTAGAGAGAATTGGAGGAATTCCTACGGGTAGATTAAGTGGAATTGTAAACCATCATGTACCGGCTTATTTAAGAGGAAATCAATTACCAACCTACACAACCAATTGTATTGAAGAATGGGAGGAGAAATTAGATAAAATTGTAGAAGAGACCCTTGGAAAAGATCTTACTTTAATAGGTGGTATCCCACCATGGATGCAAATGTATTTTGATCGAATTGTAGAACTTACAGGCAAACCTGTAAAAGAAGTCTTCCCTAATTTACAAGTATTAGTACAGGGAGGTGTAAACTTTGAACCTTATAAAGCCAAATTATTTGAAACAATTGGTAAGCCAGTAGACACCATTGAATTATTTCCTGCAAGTGAAGGATTCTTCGCATTTCAAGATCAAAGAGATCAGTCTGGGTTATTACTCAATACAAATAGTGGCATCTTTTTTGAGTTTGTGCCTTTGTCTGAAATACACAATGAAAATCCTACCAGATATAGTTTGGCCGAGGTTCAATTAAATGAGCAATATGCTTTAATCATTAACAATAACGCTGGCTTGTGGGGATATAATATTGGAGATACAGTAAAGTTTGTAAGCATTAATCCTTATAGGGTAGTAGTTACAGGAAGAGTGAAGCATTTTATTTCTGCTTTTGGAGAACATGTTATCGGAGAAGAAGTGGAGCAAGCCATGTTAAAAGCAACTGCCTTTATGGACGCTCAGGTAATTGAATTTACTGTGGCGCCTTTTATTCAGAAAGCAGCTGGGAAGAGCTATCATGAATGGTTGATTGCATTTGAAAAGAAGCCCAAAGACATGGATGCGTTTGCCCAATTATTGAACAAGTATATGTGTGAAAAGAATGTATACTACAATGATTTAATTGAGGGGAATATCTTAGAACCATTACACATAACCATATTGGATAAAGATGCTTTCATAAACTACATGAGAGCGGAGGGGAAATTGGGTGGACAAAATAAAGTACCTAGATTAAGTAACGATAGAAAATTAGCCGAGGGTTTATTACAATATATTTCGCATTAATTTATTTATAGCGTATTTTTAAGCCCAATCAAAACAAGGGATGAGTCAAAAAAGAATTGCCATATTTGGATCTACTGGTTCTATAGGAAAACAAACCTTAGAAGTAATTGCTGCGCATCCTGAATTATTTGTTGCAGAAATATTGACTGCACATTCCAATGAATCTTTATTAATAGAACAAGCATTATTGTTTGTTCCAAATATTGTGGTGATTGGCGAGATTGCAAAATATGCCATTGTTAAAAAAGCATTAGAAGGGAAGCCCATTAAAGTATTTGCAGGAGAAGAAGCTTTAGAGCAAGTAGCTGCTATGGATTGTTATGACTTTATGATGGCTGGTATCGTTGGATTTGCAGGTTTAAAACCTACATTAACTGCTGTAGAAAATGGTAAAACAATTGGCTTAGCCAATAAAGAAACTTTAGTAGTAGCAGGAGATATAGTGATGCGCACTGCAAAAGAGAAAGGAGTGAATATCATTCCAGTAGACAGTGAGCATTCAGCAATTTTTCAATGTTTGGTTGGGGAACATGTCAATCCAATTGAGAAGATCATTTTAACTGCAAGTGGTGGTCCATTCTTGGGTAAGAAACCTAATTTCTTGGTGAACGTTAAAAGAGATCATGCATTGCAACATCCCAACTGGAGTATGGGTGCAAAGATCTCTATAGACTCTGCAACCTTGATGAACAAAGGGTTAGAGATGATTGAAGCAAAATGGTTATTTGGTCTAGAGCCAGATCAAATTAAAGTGGTAATACATGCACAAAGTATTATTCATAGTATGGTGCAGTTTGAAGATGGAAGTATCAAAGCGCAAATGGGATTACCAGATATGAAATTGCCCATTCAATATGCAATGGCATTTCCTCAGAGATTAAAAAACGATTTTCCTAGGTATCATTTTGACAAACCCAATACATTGACTTTTGATGAGCCTGATGTAAAGACATTTAGAAATTTATATTTAGCCATTGAAGCAATGAGGATGGGGGGTAATGCACCATGTGTGATGAATGCCGCTAATGAAATTGCAGTATATGCATTTTTGAAAAATAGAATTGGCTTTTTAGATATGACAGAGTTGATAGAAAGAACTATGGAAAAAATTCCTTTCATCACTCAGCCTAGTATAGAAGATTATTATGAATCAGATGGCGAAGCGCGTAGTTATGCAGCTTCTTTAATACACTTATAATTATGTATATCAACACAATTGATTTAGTTTCAATAGGAATGAAGACGGCGCAATTTATTTTGTCGTTTTCTATTTTAGTCGTTTTACACGAATTAGGACATTTTATACCAGCAAGATTATTTAAAACAAGGGTAGAGAAATTCTATTTATTTTTTAATCCTGGTTTTAGTCTTTGGAAAAAGAAAATTGGAGAGACAGAATATGGTATTGGGTGGATTCCATTTGGGGGTTATGTAAAGATCAGTGGAATGATCGATGAGAGTATGGATAAAGAGCAATTAAAGAAGGAGCCAGAAAATTGGGAACTAAGATCAAAGCCTGCTTATCAAAGATTGATTGTAATGTTAGGAGGGGTTATTGTGAATGTACTTTTAGCGATCATTATTTTTATTGGATTGAGTTGGGTATATGGTGATGACAATCTTCCTGCAAAAAATGTAAGATATGGTTTGCATGTAAATTCTATTGCAAAAAGTATTGGGTTAAAAGAAGGAGACAAGATTATCACAATTGACAACAAAGATATAGACGATATTAGTTCAGTGGAATCAACAATAGTTTTAGGCAATCCAAAATCCTTACAGGTTCAAAGAGGAGATTCTATTGTAAATATTAATATTCCAAGTACTTTAAGCACTGAATTAGCTGCACATAAAAAATCAGAAAGCATTCCATTTGTTGTGCCCCGTATTCCAATTATTGTAGATTCAGTTGGAAAGAATTCAGTAACAATGGATGGTGGTGTATTTATGAAAGGAGATACTTTAATTGCAATTAATCAAAATGAAGTGAAGTATAGATTAGACTTTGAAAATATTAAAAAGAAATATGCAGATTCTATTGTAATGGTAAGTGTGATCAGAGGGGTAGATACAGTGAAGGTGAAAGCGTTAATTAATGGGTCTGGTCAATTAGGTGTATTCTTAAAAATGCCTGGTGATTTATTTACAACAGTACATCAAGAGTTTAGCTTTATTCAATCTATCCCATTTGGTATCAAAAGAACTTTTACCACTTTAGATAATTATGTGCAAGGCATCAAGCAAATTTTTACTGGTAAAGTGAATCCAAACGATTCATTGGGTAGTTTAATTAGTATTGGGAATACATTTCCATCTTTCTGGGATTGGGAGCGTTTTTGGACTTTAACAGGGGTGTTCTCTATTATATTAGCCTTTATGAATGTGTTGCCTATTCCTGCATTGGACGGGGGACATGCACTCTTTATTTTATTTGAAATGATCACAGGCCGTAAGCCTAGTGATAAGTTTATGGAGTACGCTCAAATCACTGGAATGCTCATTATGTTTGGCTTAATGTTCTATGCATTGGGCTTGGACTTTTGGAGATTGTTTAAGTAATCCAAGAAATAGTCGTAATTTTGTAGGTTCAATATCCTAAAGGTATTATTGGGGTCGTATGGTTTTGACAGCAATAGTAGCGGTTGGGGTAAGCATGCAGTGCGTTGGATAATTAGCACTTTAATCTGAATATCAAACAATCAAACGGCGAAGCAAATTACGCCATGGCTGCTTAATTCAGTGAATTAACTTCCATTATGGCCGAGCGAATTGGTAGGCCCGTTACCAGTTCCTCCGCCCAATCAAAACAAAACGGGATGCGATAAGTGTAGGCTGTGCCACTTATTTAAGTACCATTCAGCTAAGTGGTTTTTTGGTTTGTGTTTTTCCTGAAAACTGCCGACAAATAATAAAACAATAAGCATGTAGAAGACCAATGGTAACATTGTTTGGACAGGGGTTCGACTCCCCTCGACTCCACTTCAACAAAAAAGCCCACTCTATTTGAGCGGGCTTTTTTATTTATTTAATCGATTGAATTAATCTACTTTCAAAGATTTATCTATAGAGAAAATTAAAGCAGCTCTGTGCGCTTTGGTTTCTTCATTGGTGCTAACTGCATTCGCAAGTTTAGTACGTAATTTCTTTAAAGTATAATAAGTGGCAGCTTTAGAAACATTATCTAAAGGCGAGTTGTCTGCTACTAATTGTCCAGCACCTTTTACAAAACTTGCTTGTAAGTATTGTCTGTACACATTAACGTTGCCATTGATATCTGCATCAAAGATTTGTTTTACTAAATCGTTCATTACATCTGCAACACTATATTCGTTACCATATAATCTAGTGTTGGTAATTCTTTGTAAAGTATTTGGATGTAAGATTTGTTCTAATGCAGTGGCAGAAAGTGCATTTAAATTAGCAGTTGCTTTATAATCTTCACCTCTACCTTGATTAAATCCTCTTCTTTGTAATTGTAAGTATGGGAATACTTGCGCATCTGCATCAAAAGCATTTGGTGCAAATACATATTTCCCAATAGTATTCATGGCTTTCTTTTGAATTGCCAAAGGCACTGGAGTATAAGGTTTTGTTGAAGATTTTTGTTCAGGGAAAGATCTGTCTACATAAATTCCGCCGATATATCTACTTGCCGCTGCAATCATGTTTCTTCTTTGAGACAATAAACTTCCATATCTAGCTCTCAATTCGGCATATGATCTTCCTGGCTTTGAATATTTAGTAACTAATTTGCCCATTAAATTATTAACAATCTTAAAACGTTCTTCTGCATAGCCAATAGCATCGTTGGTGAAATCATTTACATTCACTCTTGGATCAATACCAGAACCAGCAGCTCTCATATCATCACCGTCATTACCAAAAGCTAGTTTTGGATCGGTGCTTCTTGAAGCAATTTTTGCTAAGCCAGCTTCTTCTTCCTCTGGTTTAAATGGTGTATAACCATATTCAATAGCCCATAAATCGTAAGGTCCCGCTTTAGTGGTATAATAGTCACCTTGCTTTGATTTGTCTAAAGCAATATTGATAGCAGGGTAGTCCATTACAGAACCCATTAAACCAATCTTATGTGTAATTGCTGTATTGTTCACTTCAGCAGGAGATAACATTTGGCTACTCTTCATATTATGGTTCAAGCCTAATGTATGTCCCATTTCGTGCATAATAAGATAGTTTAAGAATTGCTTGTGCATTTCTTTAATCTCTTTTTCTCCAGCACCATTTAATTCTAAAGCAGTTAAGCCAGCTGTGTATTGTGCTTTTAATTCAGTTGCTAAATTGCAAAAGTCTTTGGTATTCAAGTGTGGGATTTGTAAATCTGTAGGTAAAGAAGTGTTGCCATTAAATAATTCATCATTAATTGGAGTGGCACTTCCAGAATACCATTCAACAGTAATATCTGTACCTAGTATTTGACCAGTTCTTGGATTCACAAAGCTTGGTCCAATAGCACCATAAGATGGTTGTGAAGAAGCTACCCATCTAATTACATTGTAATGAATATCTGCTGGATCCCAAGTTGCAGTATCAGGCATAATTTTCATTTGAACTGCATTAGAGAATCCTGCTTTTTCAAATGCTTCATTCCATCTCATACCAGCATCAAAAATAGCTTGTCTATATTCCAAAGGAGTGGTATTCTCAATCCAATAAACCAATGGTTCAACTGGATCACTGATTGCAGCAGTAGGATCTTTTTTTACCAAATGCCATCTGTGAATCATGTCTTTATAAGGAGTTGCACTAATACTTGTTTGATCATTCACTTCTTCCATGAAATAACCAATTCTTGGATCGTCTTTTCTTGGGACAAAATTATTTTTAGGCATAGCAATAAAACTATGTTGCATTCTAACTCTTACATAACGAGGGTCTGCAATGTCGGCTCCACCACTTGCCATGATATTTGGATTATCATAAGAAAGATCAACAACAACGTCTGTATTATCTGGGAAAGATCTTAATTGAGCATATTTAGATTTGCTTGTGTTCAACATTCCCAAGTTAAAAATCATAGAAGACATTGGTCCAGGAGGCATGTTTGGTTTAACAGCATCTAATTTTTCACTTAAGAATAATCCGTCCGCACTGATCAAATAACCCAATGAATCTTCGATTGTATATTTATCTGAAAAGAAAATTGCTTCAGGCTTATCCACTTCTGCAGTTTTACTGATTGGATTATTTTTATCATAATACAGAGCAGTATTTACAATAGCAAATTCTAATTTATCATAAGCTTTTTTGATTTTAAAAACCAAATTAGAACGGTGCATACTTTGATTCAGGAATAAAGTAGTTGGCCCGCTAATGGAAAAACTTTGATAGATGAATTCTTTGCCTAATTGATCTTTACGAATATACATTTGCACTGAACCTGTGGCAGTGTCTTGATACAATGTAAATAATCCTACATTTTTGTGTTGTCCTTTTGTTTTATCTGCTAAGCTTGGTTTCTTAGGAGCTGCTTTTACAGAATCTGTTTTTTCAGCACCTGTTGAGGGAGCTGGAGGAGTGTTTTTTTGTGCATTAACCATGATGCCCATGTTAAGGGCTACAAATGCAAACAACAATTTTCTCATAATTGATTATTGATTTAAGTGGATCAAATTAGTATACTTATTGGAACTAATTAAATTTTTGGGGCAATTATTTTACAATTACCACATCTTCATAGGGTACTCTTACTCTTTCGCCCCAGATTCCAGCAGGTGTACCTTTTCCTACGCTGATAATCATATTCACTTCGGCCATTTCGGGAAGATTTAATGCCTTTTTAACTCTTACTGCATCAAAGCCTTCCATTGGGCAGGATTCAAATCCTTCAGCAGCAATTGATAGCATAAAAGTTTGAGCAGCTAAAGCACAGGACTTGTGAACGGTGATTCTTTGATCGGCCCTGCCTTTCATTCTGGTCATCGGTGTGAAAGCACCAATTAAAGAACTCAGGGTTCTTCTAATGGTAGTTAATAATCCAAATTGATCAGTGCCATAAGCTAATGGCATTAGTTTGCCATAATAGGTTAGTAATTTGTCTTGACTTGGGGTAGTTTCTCCTGAAATCCCTTTTTTAATAATATCCAAATGCCATTGCACTCTTTTTTTCCAATGATCTTGTCTTGTGACAAAAACCACTAATTGTTTGGCAGTTTTAGCAGCATTTTGATTTAAACAATAGGCATGAAAGTCTTTTTGCAAGGCAGGGTCTTTAATCCAATAAAACTCCCACAATTGCATATTGCTGCTATTAGGAGATAGGATAGCTCTTTCTAAACTTCTTTTGATGACTTCGTCAGGAACTTCAATATTGGGATCAAATTTTCTATTGGATCTTCTTCTCTGGATAATTTCGTCGAATGATTGTATCAGTGACATAGTATTTAGTTTAAACAAAAAAGCCCTTCTGAAAATGAAGGGCCTTTTATAGGGGAATATTTTTTAGAAAAGTTTCATTGCTTTTGCAAAATAAGTTACTGCACCTGGAAGTGCTAACCAAAAGAACTCTCTATAAACAAACATTAAAGTAATCATGATGGCTAACCAAGTAAAACATAATGCCCAGTATTTTTTGGTATTGTCTTGTGCTTCCATTGTATAGTTATTATTTGTTAGTGTTATAAATGATGATGCAAATATACAGATTTTATCGATTCTTATAAATTGGGCCCATAAGAATATTTGAGGTCTACTTTCCAGCCCTCAGGTGTTTGCATAACTTTAATTTTATGGGCTTTGGTGTCTTGTGAAGTTTGGTAATTAATAATAGTTATGGTGCTATCAATGGCACTTACTTCATTGATTTGGATGGATGCTTGTCTTAGTTGCTGTCTGCCTTCTTTGTCTAGGCTGAAATAACTATCGGACATTTTTTTAAAATAAGACTCATTTTCAGGGTCGCTCACCATATAAAAATGTGCTTTTTTAATATCTCCCTGTTGTAGGTTTTCAATAAAATTCCTTCCGCCCTCTAAAGGATCTAAGGCTTTTTCGTATTGTTCACCAGTTTGACAGCTCCACAAAAAAAAGGCTACTATAAAAACTAAAGGTATTTTCTTAAACATGCCCAAAGTTACACCTTTAGGTAGTAATTTTGGTCCATAAATGCTTTGATATGAAATATCTTTTAGTTCTGTTTAGTTTCTTAATTAGTTTGGAAATGGCTGCTCAGCAAAAGCACCCATCTTTCATGAATCAAGGGAATATCTACGAAGTGAATATTCGTCAATATACCAAAGAAGGTACTTTTAAAGCATTTGCAAAACATTTGCCAAGATTACAAAAAATGGGTGTGCAAACAATCTGGTTTATGCCCATTCAGCCAATCTCTAAAGTGGATAGAAAAGGTAGTTTAGGTTCTTATTATTCTGTGGCAAGTTATACAGAGATAAATAAAGAGTTTGGAACATTAGCTGATTTTAATAAGGTAGTAGATCAAGCTCATGCATTAGGCATGAAAGTGTTGATTGATTATGTGCCTAATCATTCAGGTGCAGATCATCCATGGTTAACAACGCATCCTGATTTTCATGAAAGAGATGCAAATGGGAAAGCCATTTATACAGCTGATTGGTCAGATACAAGAGAGTTAAACTATGCAAATTTAGTGATGCAAGATAGTATGATCAATACCATGAAGTATTGGTTACAAGCGACAAAGATTGATGGCTTTAGAATTGATGTTGCTTGGGGAGTGCCTTATAGTTTTTGGAATAAATGTATTCCTGCATTGAAGCAAATTCGAGATTTATATTTTTTAGCTGAAGCAGATGATCCAAAATTACATGAAACAGGTTTTGACGCCACTTATAGCTGGACTGAATTTCATGTGATGAATGATATTGCCGCAGGCAAAAAAACAGTAAGATCTTTAGATACTGTTTTAAATAAAATAGATACTGAATTCATGAAAGGTGCTCAAAGATTATACTTTACAAGTAATCATGACGAGAACTCTTGGAATAAAGCAGATTACGCAACTATGCCTGGAGCAATTCATGCACCATTCGCCGTATTCACACAAACTTATAATAGAACAATGCCATTGATCTATAGTGGCCAAGAAGAGCCAGTTTTAAGAGCAATTGCTTTTTTTGAAAAAGATCCTATTGAATTTGGGAAATATGAAAGAGCTAATTTTTATAGCACATTACTTCATTTAAGAAAAACAAATGCTGCTTTTTCAGATAATGCTAATTTCAAAAGATTATGGGTAGATCATCCAGATCAGGTAATGGCTTATGAACGCA
>CAZXWT010000026.1:0-11032 GCA_964644475.1 uncultured Sediminibacterium sp.
CATCAACAACAGCTTGTTTTGAAATAACCATTCCACCCATAGACATTAACATCACCGCGCTATTGGGCTGAATAATCTTTTGCACTACATCAATAGATTGTCCCATTACTCCCACTTTACCGGTCAATTGAACATCTTTGATTTTTTCAATACTTTCCTTGCCACCCATTGCTTGAATAGTATTATTCAATAAAGTCTCAATCGTTAAGGAAGCGTCTGCTTTCTTTTCAACTGGAGCAGCAATTTCATTTCCTTCAATATCAAAATATTTCACTTCACCATATTTCTCTAATCCTTTAGAAATTTCCTTTGCATTACCTACCACCACAATATGCATTTGAGAAGGCATCAATAATGTATTTGCTACAGCTTTTACTTGAGGTGCAGTCACAGCTGCTAAATTGGTTAGATATTGCTGATAATAATTTGCAGGCAAATGGTATTTCTCAATATTTAAAGCAAAATTAGCAATGGTTGCAGGATTCTCTAAAGATCTTGCAAAACCACCTGCTAGATAATTCTTCATTCTACTTAATTCATCTTCCCCAATTTGCTCATTTCTGATTTTATGAATTTCCGAAAGCATTTCTTGAATAGAACTATCTGTTTTTTCATTTCTCACAGACGCCTCTGCACTGAAAATACCAACATACTTGTTGGATTGTAAAGAAGAATAAGCACCATAAGTAAAGCCATGTTTTTCTCTTAAGTTGGCAAATAATCTTCCAGAAAAACCTCCACCTAAAATATTATTCATTACATTACCTGCAATATCATTGGCATCACCTTTCACCAATTGAACTGGAGTTGCAATGGTTACAACACTTTGAACTGAGGATGGTCTGTCCACAATGGCCACATAAGTTTTAGCTGGTCTAGGAGATTTTTCAAATTGTTGAGTTGGCACAACACCAGACTTCCAAGCACCAAAATGCTTTTCTGCTAATTGTTTTGCCACTGCTGGTTCTATATCACCCACAAAAATCAAACTAGCAATATTAGGTTTCCAATAAGTACTAATAAATGATTTTGCATCTTCCACTTTAATTGCATTTACTGATTTAACCGTCATAATTTCACCAAATGGATGATTAGCACCATACACTAATTTATTAACAACATCATTGGCAATAGCATCAGCATCATCTTTATTACTTTCAATACTAGAAATAGTTTGCTTTCTTACTTTCTCTAATTCAGTTGCATTCATAGATGGATGCAACACCACTTCTGATAATAAAGCGAATAAAGCTGGGAAATTAGTTTTCAATGAGCTAGCTGAAGCATTGGTACTAGATGTAGACAAACTGCCTCCTAAGTATTCTACAGCTTCATCTAATTGTTCCTTGGTTTTAGAGATGGTACCTCTTTTGGCTAACTGTCCAGCAATATCTGCTAATCCAGCTTTATCACCCTCTTTAAAACCATCTAGATCAAAATTTAAACTAGCCACCACTCGAGGCAATTTAGTATTCTTTACCACAAATACTTTTAAGCCATTGGGTAAGGTAAATTTAACAGGATTTCCCACTTGTATTAATGGGGCTTTCCCAGGAGTTGGAGCTTTTGATCTGTCAATGTTTTGAGCCATCAAGCTGAATGGCAATAAACAGATAAATATATTCAATAGTTTTTTCATAATTCTTGGATTAAAATAAGTTGTAATTATTTTGAACTGCTTTTTGGCTTAGGTAAATAATATAATACCACACGATTGTCTTTGTTTAAATACTTTCTAGCAACATTTAATACATCTTCTCTAGTTACTTTATTGTATTTCTCCAATTCGGTATTGATTAAATTAGCATCTCCAAAATACACTTCGTTATTAGCAAGACTTTCTGCAATACCCGCCATAGTGGCTTTACTAGAAACTAATTCTGTGGTAATTTGATTTTTGACTTTTTGAAATTCTCTTTCCCCTACTAGATTCATTTTCACTTCATTCACAATACTATCTATACCTTGTTCTAATACTTCTGGTTTAACACCCATATTTGCCAAAGCCAATGTGATGAATAAACCCTCATCTTCATTAAAGAAAGGAGATGAACCTGCAAAAGCCGCTAATTGCTTTTTATCAACTAATGTTTTAGTCATTCTAGAAGACTCTCCTCCACTTAAAATAGTAGACAAAACATTAAATGCATAATACTCTTCTCCACCCTGCTTTGGCGCTCTATATGCTTGGAATACACCTGGTAATTGTACATTATCGTATATAATATCTCTTACTTCACCACCTAATGCTGGTTCTTTAATGCTTGGTCTATTAATTGGTAAAGTACCTTTAGGAATTGAACCAAAATAAGCAGCAATTTTTTCTTTCAAAGCTGCTTTATCAAAATCACCTGCAATAGATAAAACACAATTATTAGGAACATAATAGGTTTTATAGAATTGAATGAACTCCTCCAATTTTGCTGCATTTAAATGATCCATGCTTCCAATAGGAGACCATTTATATGGGTGAACCTTAAATGCTCTTTTTAATACCTCATTTAAAAAGCTGCCATAAGGTCTGTTATCCATTCTTTGACGCTTCTCTTCTTTCACCACTTCTCTTTGAGTATTCACCCCAATTTGTTCAATTTTAGCATGCATCATTCTCTCACTTTCTAACCATAATCCTAATTCAACCTGATTAGAAGGCAATAACTCATAATAAAAAGTACGGTCTTGAGAAGTGTTGGCGTTTAAAGCACCACCTGCATTAGTTACATACTTATCAAACTCCCCTCTTTTAATATTTTCAGAACCTTCGAATAATAAATGTTCGAAAAAATGAGCGAAGCCCGTTCTTGCAGTGTCTTCATTTTTTGAACCCACATGATATAATGCTGTCACTGCCACTACCGGAGCACTATGATCTTCATGCAAAATGACTTTTAAGCCATTGGGTAAAACATATTTTTCAAATTGAATAGCTTGACTATATACTGTAGTTCCCAATAACAGTATCAGACAGCTTAATAATAACTGTTTCTTCATTATGTAAAATTTTGGATAAATAAGAGATTAAAACTAATGCGAAACCAAGAGAGCAACAAATATATACATGTTAAATTGTAGCAAATATCGTTTTTAGTAAATCGGGGTTTGTTGCATCAAACCATCTAATAGTACTATCTTTTTTAAACCAAGTCATTTGCCTCTTAGCATAATGTCTAGTGTTTTGTTGAATAGAATTAATAACCTCCTTCAAAGTAACTTCTTTATTAAAATAAGCAAGCCATTCTCTATAACCTACTGTTTGCAGGGCATTCAGAGAAAAATAAGGTAATAAACTATTGACTTCTTGCTCTAAACCTGCAGAAATCATCGACTCTACTCTAAGATTTATTCTATCATATAATAGGGCTCTATCCATCTCCATTCCAATAGTAACTATTTTAAAAGGCCTTTCTTTTTTTTGCCGACATTGAAATGTGAGGATAGATTTCCCAAGGCCCTCCATCACTTCCAAAGCGCGCATTAATCTTTGTGGATTTTCTTGTTCTGCTTGTTCCCAATAGGCAGGATCTTTTTGAGCAAGTTGAGCTTGTAACCAAGCTAAACCATTTGATTCATAAGCTGTAATAATATTGCTTCTAATGGCAGGATCAATTGCTGGGATATCATCTAAGCCCTCACAAAAAGCTTTGATATATAACCCAGTGCCTCCTACCATCACAATATTATCTTTGGTTTCAAATAACTTTTCTGCAATATCTAAAGCATAATGCTCAAAAACAGACGCATTCACTGTTTCTTGAATTGAATGACTTGCTATAAAATGATGTGGAACTTGATTTAACTCTTCAATACTTGGTCTTGCCACACCAATATTTAATTCTTTATAGCATTGTCTAGCATCTGCTGAAATAATTTCTGTTTGTAAATGCTTGGCGAGCTGAATAGCCAATGCAGTCTTTCCTATTGCAGTAGGACCAACAATTATATAAACTGTTTTAGACAAGTGTATTTATTAAAATGCTTCAGAACTATCGTCAAAGAATCCACCATTATCATCTGAATCATTAGAATCGTCCTCATCATCGGACGCATTCGCGTCCTCTTCCCCTTCTTCGCCAAATCCTTCATCTGCTTCAGACAAGTCGTATTTTTCTTCTATATCTGCGAACTTCTCTCCCAGCAAACCTTTGGTGCCATATTGCATGGGACCAACCCCTTCCACTCTTGCAATAGTTGGATATTCAATAGTCATATCAGCATCTGCATTTTTAATTACTTGAATTAATTCTACTAAAAAAGTCCAAGACTTATTAAAATCATACAAGTAAATAAAATGTTGATTGGTATCCATTATTTCAGAAGCAATAGTTGTTTCATCCATTAACAATGGTGGAACTTGATATTCTTTTTGATATACTTCTTTACTTATTTCTCTACCTCTTTGCCATTTATCGTTACTTCTAAAAAAAGTAGCTTCATGCTTTTGGTCAAATTCAAAAGCTTTTAAAATTATTTGATGGAAATCTGAAAATAGTTGAGTGTGTTTCACCAAGACATCTCTATAAATTGCATCTTCCTCTTCCCAGTATACTCTAAATTTTAAAATGGCCATAGGGTGATTTTGAAGCGCTAATTTACTATTTATTAGTCTTAGAAAATGAAAATTTTAGTACAATTATGCACCAAGCGGTTTTAAACCAATTTTTGAAGCCTCTTCTAACATAAAAGCATATGCCGCTTCGTATTCATTAGGTATGATACCATCTAAGATGGCTTCTCTTATGGCATCTTTGATAATGCCTACTTCTTTGGATGGATGTATTCCAAAAACTTGCATAATTAATTCGCCAGTAATAGGTGGTTGCCAATTTCTTAATTTATCTTTTTCTTCTACTTCAACTATTCTTTGACGAACTAATTCAAAACCCTGCAAGTATCTTCTTACTTTATTTTGATTTTTACTAGTAATATCTCCAGAACATAATATCATTAAAAAGTCAATATCCTCACCAGCATCATACAATAATCTTCTAATAGCACTATCTGTTACATTTTCTTTGGTTAATGAGATAGGTCTTAAATGGAGTGCAACTAATTTTTGAACCATTTTCATCTTTTCATTCAATGGCAATTTTAATTGAGTGAAAATTTTTGGGACCATTCTTGCACCCACTACTTCATGACCATGAAATGTCCAGCCAAAACCCGCTTCAAATCTTTTCGTTTTGGGTTTAGCAATATCATGTAACAATGCTGCCCATCTTAACCAAATATCATTCGACTGCGCAGCTACATTATCTAATACTTGTAAAGTATGAGAGAAATTATCTTTATGTCCAATACCATCCATGGTTTCAGCGCCTTCCAATTGTAATAATAATGGGAATATACATTCTAACAAACCTGCCTCTTTTAAAAGATACCAGCCTTTAGAAGGTTTTTGAGTCATCATTATTTTTTGCAACTCGTCGGTAATTCTTTCTTGAGAAACAATTTTAATTCTACTAGCCATTCTTTTAATGGAAGCGAATGTTTCTTCTGTAATAGAAAAATCCAATTGAGTAGCAAAACGAATGGCACGCATCATTCTTAATGGATCATCGTCAAATGTTTGATCTGGAGCTAAAGGTGTTTTTAATATTTTGTTATTCAAATCATCCAATCCCCCAAACGGATCTATGATGGTTCCAAAATGCGCGTCAGTCAATTCAACTGCTAATGCATTAATGGTAAAGTCCCTTCTATTTTGATCATCTTCGATAGTACCAGGTGCCACTTGTGGCTTTCTACTATCTCTGGAATAACTTTCTTTTCTTGCACCTACAAACTCTATTTCAATATCTTGAAACTTCACTTGAGCTGTTCCAAAAGTTTTAAAAAGACTTACAGGTGGAGTGGGTTTGAATAATTTTGCAAAACTTTGCGCTAATTCCATCCCATCTCCCATACAAACTATATCTATGTCTTTTGTGGGTCTATCTAAAATTTTATCTCTTACAAAACCGCCTACTGCAAATGCAGGAATATTCAGATCAGCCGCCGCTTTGGCCACTGCATGCAATAATTCTGCTTCTCTTGTTGTAAAATGGATTTGCATAGCAAGCAAAAGTACTTAATTGTTCCCTATATTCGTGTGTAAATAGCCGCTGATAGTGGCAAAATAAAGCTAAATGACCTCTTTAAGCATCGTTATTGTTAGTTATCAATGTTGGCAAAGATTAGATGCTTGTTTGAAAAGTATTCAATCGCAATCTCTAGACTTCTTAGAAGTGATAGTGGTAGACAATCATTCCAATGATGGTAAGATATTAGCATTTATGCAAGCACACCCCTCTGTTCATTTTATCCAACAAGAGATCAATGGTGGATTCGCACAAGCTTGTAATAAAGGTGCTGCCATTGCAAAAGGACAATGGATTTTATTTTTAAACCCTGATACTATTTTAGAAGCAAATACACTAGCTCCGTTATTACAAAAAACAAATGCCGAACCAAATTGGAAATTAATTGGCATCAAACAATTAGACGAAAAAGGAAGAGATACTTTTCCATTTGGCTTGTTCTTACAATGGTGGAATGTTTGGCCACCCATTAGAAGTATTCAAAGATTGATTGGCGGAAAACAAATTGCTAAAAAAACATGGAGTAGTCTCCCTGTAAGTTATCCTGATTGGATTTCTGGATCTTTTGTTTTGATACGTCAAGAAGATTTTAAAACAATTGGAGGCTGGGATGAAAGGTATTGGATGTATTGTGAAGATATGGACCTAAGTAAAGCTGCAAGTAAACATGGATGGAAAAGAGTCATCTACAATGAAATCAAATGTATGCATAGTCATGGAGGTTCTTCAAGAATTAACCATCAAGTAAAAGCCATTACTAAGTCTGCTGTAATTATTTCCAATTTCAAGTATATCAACAAACATTTTACTAGTCCAGGCAAATGGATTGCGAAATTCACATTATTCTTGATTACGATAATCAATATTTTAATTGCTTTTCCGTTTTCAAAAACAAAAAGACTAATGGTAAAAGAATTACTCTATAACAGAAGATAATTACTAAATCGAAAAATCATTTCCTTATCATTACCAAATGCCCATCAGCATCCCATTTTATAATAGAAGATGGCTGTTGAATGGTAGTTTCTTCTTGGCGATGGCGAACGGTATACTCCACACCTTCTATAATATCTAAAGAAATATCACTAAAACACAAAGGTGTGGGATAACCAGAAATATTAGCAGAGGTACTCACAATTGGTTTCCCAAATAAGTGGATTAATTTATTGCAAAAAGTATCCTTGCAAATTCTAATAGCGATAGTTCCATCTTCCGCAATCAAGTTTTTTGCTAACCCTTTTGCTTTTTCATAAATCACAGTAGTAGGTTTATGAATCCCCTTGATGTAATCAAAGATTTTAATATTGGTTTGATCTGTATAATCCATAATGGCTTGTTCTTCTGCCACTAAAACAATCAAAGCTTTGGAATCGGCTCTTTTCTTTAATGCATAGATTTTTGCAACCGCTTCTTCATTAGTTGCATCACAGCCTATACCCCACACTGTATCAGTTGGGTATAAGATTAATCCACCTGATTGAAGGGCAGCTAAACTAGATTGCAAATCGTCTTCTAATAAAAACATATTGCAAATTAAACATTCGAGACGTATTTTTGCCCAAATTGATTATAAATGGAATTAAAAACAACCATCGAAGCCGCATGGCAAGATAGAGGATTATTAAAAGACACAAAGTATAGTGATGCTGTTAGAGCAGTCATTGAAGAAGTAGATAAAGGCAGATTAAGAGTTGCCGAACCTCAGGGAGAACAATGGGTAGTGAATGAATGGGTGAAACAAGCCATCTTAATGTATTTTGGTATACAACAAATGCAAACTTGGGAAATTGCTCCTTTTGAGTTCCATGATAAAATGTTATTAAAATCAGGCTATGCTGCATTAGGTGTAAGAGCCGTACCACATGCTATTGCAAGATATGGTGCTTACTTAGCAAAGAACGTAGTATTAATGCCTAGTTATGTAAATATTGGCGCTTATGTAGACGAAGGCACTATGGTGGACACATGGGCAACTGTTGGAAGTTGTGCTCAAATTGGCAAAGGTGTTCACTTAAGTGGAGGCGTTGGAATTGGTGGTGTATTAGAACCTTTACAAGCTAGCCCAGTAATTGTAGAAGATGGTTGTTTTATTGGAAGTAGATGTATAGTTGTAGAAGGCGTACATTTAGAAAAAGAAGTGGTATTAGGTGCAAATGTTGTTTTAACTAAAAGCACTAAAATTATAGATGTGAGTGGCCCAACTCCAATTGAATATAAAGGAAGAGTTCCTGCAAGAAGTGTGGTGATTCCAGGATCTTACACTAAATCATTCCCTGCTGGAGATTACCAAGTTAGCTGTGCCTTAATTATTGGACAAAGAAAGCCAAGCACCGACTTGAAGACTAGCTTAAATGATGCATTAAGAGATTTTAATGTAGCAGTATAAAAAAAGCATTTTCATATAATCAAGGTTTTGCCATTGCCATCATTGGCACACTGCTTTTTTCTACAAAAGCTATTTGGATCAAACTTTGTTTTAGAGAGAGTAATATCAACGCAACAACATTATTAATGTTGCGTATGCTACTCTCTCTTCCATTTTATATCATCATACTGTGGATGATACAAAAAAATGGCAAGGGCTTAAAGCCTTCCAATAAGATTTATGCATGGGCTATCATTATGGGTCTTCTTGGTTATTACGGAAGTAGTTTATTTGATTTTATAGGTCTACAATATGTTTCTGCAGGTATTGAAAGAATTATACTTTTTATATACCCTACATTAGCTGTTTTAATCAATTACTGGGTTTTCAAAATTCCCATTGTTAAAAGACAATGGTGGGCCATATTGGTAACTTATATTGGCATTGGTATTGCTTATTGGAGTGAAATCAATCAATTTCAAAATTCAGGATTATTTATATATGGATCTATTATGGTCTTGCTATGTGGAATCACTTATGCAATGTATTTAGTTGGTACTGGAAAATTAATTCCGCATATGGGTGCAACCAAATACACCACGGTTGCAATGCTATCTGCGACATTAGGTATTTTTATACATTATAGCTTCACGGAATCCATAAGCAATACTATTGGTTATTTAACCCCTACTAACCCCATTTTTTATTTCGTAATAGGATTAGCTCTCTTCGCAACCGTTATTCCATCCTTTTTACTCAATACAGGTATGAAAAGAATCGGTTCAAATGACCTCGCTATTGTAACCAGCATTGGCCCAGTGGCTACCTTATTCCAAGCCAGGTATTTATTAAATGAACCATTTAGCCTACTTCAAATTATTGGGACCATCTTGGTGATTATAGGGGTATTGATGGTCAAGAAATCCGAATAATACATTTTCATGTGATATAAAAAATTTGGGGTGACTAGGACGAATCCTAACCACCCCGATTATCCTTCCCCCAAAGGATAATATATTTAATATTTCTTTAATGTATTTTTAGTATAAATTCTCTGAAAAACAAATATGCATCTATAAAACGCTTAACATATCAAGAACTGTAAACAAAGGTGTGAAATAAAAAATATTAGTATTATTAATTATACTACAATTAATTACATATTAATACTATATTAAATATTATTAATAATAAATTAGTTATTTTCTTATTATATATTTTTCTCTACATTTGAGAATTGAAGCTAAGATGAAAAAGATTTATTTGATCATATTATTGTTGAATCTATTCAATGGATTATTTGCACAAAAGGTAAGTAACCCATTAAAAAAATATGAAATAAGTCTACTTAATCTAATAGAGCAGGACTCATCTGATTTTTATGCGACAATAGACAATAACGAGTTTAAGTTAGGTACAGATTTTACTGGTTCTACTTTTTTGAACATTGCAAAACATAAAGGCGAATTATACTTACACCCATTAGGAACCGGTAAATTATTCTTAATTAAAAAAATCAACAATCAATACGAAACCAAAAGAATAGATTCCACTATTCATTCTGGGGTAAATTTTTTCTCAAAAAGTTTTTTTACAAGAGATACACTCTACAACTATGGTGGTTTGGGCTTCTGGGGGATAAGGGGGATAATTACTTTTTTTAGCAAACAAACTAATCAATGGGAATTAATACAAAGTAATATTGCAATCCCTAGTTTCTTTGACTACAATCAAGATGCGGTAGTTCATATTAATAATTCCACTACTAGCCCTAAAATGTATGTGTCTAATGCTTATTACTATGACAATTACCCACAATCATTTGAAATTTCAGCAAGAGATACTTGTTTTGCATTCGATTTCAATACAAAAAGATGGAATGCTTTAGGTAAATTAAATCCTGACTTAAAAAAAATATTACTTGGTAAAAACTCTATATCGTTTGATATGGGTAAATATCTTCTTGTACAAAGTGCACTAGAATTTTTTTGGTTGAATTTTGAAAATAATACCTATGGAAAAATTGATGCTAAAAAAAATGCAGAAATAAGGCAGATTTGGTTAAGCCTTTACAATAATGAAAAACAAGTTGATCTAACCAATTTCCAATTTAATATAGGTCAAAATATATATCTGTTTAGATTAGAAGATAAGAAGACACTAAATTTTAAAAAAATTGTATTTAATGAAGAATTCATTGATAAAACCAATGTGTCACCAATTTATATTAACCAATTTAGTATCTATAGAATAGTATCTCAATTTATTTTAAATGAACAAAAATTTATAATTGCTTTTATAGCAATAGTCCTAGGATTATTCATCTCCCTTTATGTACAAAATAAGAAAAAGAAGCTACCTAAAGAAGTAGTGTCTATATTAAATAATAACTTCTTTAGTGCCTTAACTATTGTGGAGAAAGAATTAATTGAAGAATTGTATCAGCATCATTTAAAGGGTGAGGCTCTATCCACTAGACTGATCAATAAAATAATTGGAGTACAACAAAAAGATACTTTAACACAAAATAAAAGTAGAAGCGATTATTTTATTAGAATCAATCAAAAGTTTAAGATGGCGACACAACATA
>CAZXWT010000027.1:0-6351 GCA_964644475.1 uncultured Sediminibacterium sp.
TACTAGTCAACAGCTTGTTTTTATTTGTATTCCCTAAGTTTAATGTTTTGGATTTCGGGTATGCTTCTTTGCAGGTATATTTTGATTTTGCTCCATGGTTTTTGTTGTTATTAATTCCTGCAATAACCATGCGCAGTTTTGCAGACGAGCAAAGTATGGGCACTTCAGAACTATTGTATAGTTTGCCTTTAAGTATTTTGGATATTGTTATTGGAAAGTTTATTGGTGTCTTTTTAATTGTATTAATTGCCATAGCGCCAACATTGATCTATGCAGTTGCACTAGATCAATTAAGTAGCACAGGTGGTTTGGATTGGGGTGCCAATTTTGGTGCTTATATAAGTTTGTTATTAATAGCAGCAGTTTATGCTATGATTGGATTGTTTGCTAGTAGTAAAACCAAGCAGCCTATTGTCGCTTTAATTATTTCTATTCTTATTGCAGCAATGGTATTTAAGGGATTTGATTGGTTAAGTACGCTGCCAATAATGAATGCTAATTATAGCTATTTTATAGCTCAATTAGGTTTGGCTGCTCATTTTGATAATATGAGCAGAGGGGTGATTAGTTTTAAAGATGTAATTTATTTTATCTCAGTAATTGTCTTGTTTTTATTAGGATGCAAAGAAAATATTAGTCATCAAAAGCAATCTGTTTTTCTATTTGCCATCATTGTAGTTTTAAATTTTGCGGCATCCTATTTCCCTTTTCAATTAGACCTGACAAAAGACCAGCGTTATACTATTAGCGAACAAAGTAAATTGATATTAGAATCAGTACAGGCTCCTATTAAAATTCATGTCTATTTAGGTGGAGAATTGCCCATAGAATATAAAAAACTATCTATTGCAACTGTAGAAATGGTAGAGAAGCTGGTTGCGCAGAATAAGGAAAATATAAGTTGGCAATTAGACATACCCAGCGAGCAGTTTGCAGATACTACATTGTATCAAGTGTATGACAGCTTAAGCAAAATGGGTTTGCCTATAGAAAGAGTACAATCAGATGCTTCCAAAGGTGATCAGAGAATAGACCAATTGGTGATACCAGGAATATTGATAGAAATGCCAGGAAAGAGTCCGATGGCTATTGATCTTAGAACTAGCAAAAAATATTATAAGCCATATAATATTGTAAAAGATATTCCTGAAGAAGATAAAGACGCTTCTATTGTTGCAGCTAGTTCTTTATTAGAATTTAAAATTGTTCAGGCAATACATTATTTAAATAGAACCAATATACCTACTATTGGATATTTGATTGGTAATGGAGAACCAATAGATTTAAGGGTGAATGATTTGGGTCAATCTATAAGACACCAATATAATTTAGTGGTTTTCGATTTAAAAAAAGGATACCCTGATGCAAGTAAAATAAAAACTTTATTAATTGTAAAACCTTCCACCTCGTTTTCGGAATTAGATCAACTAAAAATTGATCAATACATAATGAATGGAGGTAATATTATTTGGGCAATTGATCCTTTATATGCAGAATATGATAGTTTGCAAAAATCATCCGGTTCTTATGTTGCATATGATAGAAATTTACAATTACAAAACTTGCTTTTTAGTTATGGAGTAAGAATGAATAACAATTTATTACAGGATTTGAATTGCAGCAAATTGCCTGTTGTTACTGGAAAAGATGCATCTGGTAATCCAGTAATACAAAGAATTCCTTGGCCCTATTATCCTTTATTAAATGGGAATACATCACATAGGATGGTAAAAAATATGGATAGGGTGTTGGCGCAATTTCCTGCAAGTATTGACACACTAGCATCACCGGGTATTCAGAAAACAATTTTATTAAGCTCCGATACTAATAGTAGATTAATTGGTTCTCCAAATCTAATCTCATTAAATACAGTGAGTGGAGAAGAAGACTTACAAAGTTTCAATAAATCTAATATTCCGGTTGCGGTTTTATTGGAAGGTCTTTTTAAATCCCCCTTTGCAAATAGATTGAGTGCCAATTGGAAAGATTCCATCCAGTTCAATACAGGAAAAGAGTATCAACCTAAATCTATTAAAACGGCTAAACAAGTGGTGATAGCTGATGCAGATATATTAACTAATAGTGTTCAAGCTTCTAGTGGTCCTTTGCCAATGGGAATGATTCCAATGGAAGCATATCAATTTGGAAATAGAGATTTTTTCACCAATGCTATTGCCTATTTAAATGAACCAGAAGATATTTTGGCAGCAAGAGATAAGGAATGGATTGTAAGAACTTTGAATCAAGAAAAAATAGCTAAGTATCGTTTGTATTGGCAGGTACTTTTAACTATTTCCCCATTGATCATATTATGGATTGCATACTTTGCTGGAATTTCATACAGAAAACGCCAATTTGCAGCATAGCCATTCTTGACTTATCTTTACTTTATGACAACAGATCAGATTGTATATAGTGTTTTTGGCGCAGTGATTGTAACTGCACTTATTCTTGACCTAGGTTTTTTGAGTAAGAAAAATGCGACCATTTCAATTAAGCAAGCATTAAGACAAACTTTTTTGTGGGTTTTATTGGCCCTTGGTTTTTTTGTTTTTATGTGGATTGAAGAAGGCCAAAAATTGGGTTTAGAATTTTTGAGTGGCTATTTGATGGAATGGAGCTTGAGTATTGATAATATTTTTGTTTTCATTTTAATTTTTGATTCTTTCAAAGTAAAAGAACAACATACTTCCAGGGTGTTACTAATAGGCATTTTAGCTGCCATCATTTTCAGAGTTTTATTTATTACAGTAGGTGTTGCATTAGTTGCCAAATTTGCCTGGATCTTATACCTATTCGGTGTCTTCTTGGTGTATACAGGTTTTAAAATGTACACCGCTAATAGCGATGACCATTTTGATCCACACGAATCACCTGTATATAAATTTTTGAAAAAATTCTTGCCTCTTTCTAATTCGGATGGAGATGGCAAGTTTATTGTAAAGCAAAACGGAAGACCTGTTTACACAAGCCTATTTGTGGTGGTAGTTTTGCTAGCAGCCATTGACTTGGTATTCGCGTTAGATTCTATTCCTGCCGTTATGGGTATTTCTAATAGCAGTTTAGTGATTTATACTTCTAATATATTTGCCATCTTAGGTTTAAGATCATTATTCTTTTTATTAAGAGGTGCAGTGAATGAGTTTGAGCATTTACAACAAGGTATTGCAATTGTTTTGGTATTTATCGGAGCGAAAATGTTAGGTGAGCATTATATAAGTATGGTATTGGATAAGAATAGTCAAGTAATATTGTCATTATTAGTTATTGTATTTTGTATTACTGGTTCTATCCTTTATTCCATCTTTACTAATAAACAAAAGCAAGCAGCAGCAAAAAAATAAACATGAACGGAAAGAAAGTAACCTTATTTATATTATTGATATTATTCATTGATCAAGCTATAAAGTTTTATATCAAACTTAATTTTTTCATTGGAGAAGAACATGCCATTTTTGGTAATTGGGCAAGATTACATTTTATAGAAAATGAGGGTATGGCTTGGGGATTAAAATTTGGAGGAGATTGGGGCAAAATTGCATTGACTTTATTTAGATTGGCTGCAGTGATATGGGGTACTTTTTTAATCAAAGGTTTTATTGAAAAAAAATACCATAGTGGATTTATTATCTGTGTTGCATTGATTTATGCTGGAGCGGTGGGCAATTTAATAGATAGTATGTTTTATGGTATGATATTTGAAGCCAGTGTTCCATTTACAACTATGGTGGCTCATCTTTTCCCAGAAGGTGGTGGCTATGCCTCTTTTTTACATGGAAGAGTGGTAGATATGTTTTATTTCCCGATCATTAGAGATGCTCATTTCCCTACTTGGTTTCCTATTTGGGGAGGGGAAGAATTTGAGTTCTTTAGACCTGTCTTCAATTTTGCAGATATGGCTATCAGTACAGGGGTAATTGCCTTATTTGTCTTTCAAAATCGCTTTTTCAAGGAAGAAATAGTAGAAAATACCTCTTCCGAACCCCAATCCTAGGCTGTTTTTTCCAGGCTTATTTCGTACCTTCGTGCCCTAAAAATCAGCTAGGATAAGCCTTTTATGAGCAACCAATACCCAGAATTTAATGGATTAAATCTGCCTAATATTGAGGCGGAAATATTAGCTGCCTGGAAAAAAGAGCAGGCATTTGAACAATCAGTATCATTACGTGAAGGTAAAACGCCTTTTGTATTTTATGAAGGTCCCCCAAGTGCTAATGGGATGCCTGGTATTCACCATGTTATTTCAAGAACTTTGAAAGACATGACATGCAGGTATAAAACCATGCAAGGATTTCAAGTAAAAAGAAAAGGTGGTTGGGATACACACGGTTTGCCTGTTGAATTAGGAGTAGAAAAAGAATTGGGTATTACTAAAGAAGATATTGGTAAGAAAATTACCATCGAAGAGTATAATAAAAAATGTAGAGAGGCGGTTTTAAGGTATAAGAAAGAGTGGGATGATATTACTAATAAGATGGGATATTGGGTTGATTTAAATAATCCATATATCACTTTTGACAATAATTATATTGAAACACTTTGGTGGATCTTGAGTACTTTATACAAGAAAGGATATTTATATCAGAGTGTTAGTATACAACCATATTCTCCCGCTGCAGGTACTGGTTTAAGTTCTCATGAATTAAATCAACCTGGCACTTACAAAGATGTGAAAGATACTTCTGCAGTGGTGATGTTTAAAGCGATTGCTTCTGCAGATAGTCAGTTTTTATTTGATGCAGCAGCAGCGAATAAAAACAATCAAGATATTTATTTTATGGCATGGACTACCACGCCATGGACATTGCCTTCTAACCTAGGTTTAACAGTGGGTCCAAACATAGATTATGTATTGGTAGCAACCTATAATCCATACACTGCTTTGCCTGTGAATGTAGTATTGGCGAAAGCTTTACTTCCAAAATATTTTAAAGAAGAAGGTTTAACTATCGATAATTTTGCAGAAGGTGATAAAATTTTGCCTTGGAAAATATTATCAGAATTCAAGGGAACGCAATTAAATAATTTGCGTTACGAACAATTAATGCCTTTTGAAGCAAATGATCCTGCAACTTTTGAAGGAGATGCATTTAAAATTATTGTTGGAGATTTTGTTACCACAGAAGATGGTACTGGTATTGTACATACAGCACCTGCTTTTGGTGCAGATGACTATAAGGTAGGTCAAAAAAATAATTTAGGTATTATTACTTTAGTAGATCGTGAAGGAAAATTTGTTGAAGGTGTTGGAGAGTTTAGTGGTAGATATGTAAAAAATTATAAAGACGAAAAAGATTTTCAAGATGTGAATGTGGACATCTGTGTGAAGTTGAAAAAAGAAAATCGTGCTTTCAAAGTAGAAAAATACGAACATAATTATCCGCATTGTTGGAGAACAGATAAGCCAATCTTATACTATCCTTTGGATGCATGGTTTATCAAAACCACTGCAGTAAAAGATAGAATGGTGGAATTGAATAAAACCATTAACTGGAAACCGAAGAGTACAGGTGAAGGTAGATTTGGCAATTGGTTGGAAAACATGGTGGATTGGAATTTGTCAAGAAGTAGGTATTGGGGAACACCATTGCCTATTTGGAGAACGGAAGATGGTACGGAGGAAATTTGTATTGGATCTATAGAGGAATTAACTGCAGCATTTATTGCAGCAAAAGATAAAGGGTACAACAAAGAAGTAAAATTGCAAATTGTTGATGGAAAATTAGACGTGGATTTGCATAAACCTTTTGTGGACCAAATTGAATTGTTGAGTGCTTCAGGTAAGCCAATGAAACGTGTAGCAGATTTAGTAGACGTATGGTTTGATTCAGGAGCGATGCCTTATGCTCAATGGCATTATCCTTTTGAAAATAAAGATTTAGTGGATAAAGGACAGGCATTCCCTGCAGATTTTATTTGCGAAGGGGTTGACCAAACAAGAGGTTGGTTTTACACATTACATACTTTAGCAGTGATGTTATTTGATAGCGTTGCTTACAAAGCAGTAATGAGTAATGGATTGGTATTGGATAAGAATGGCAACAAGATGAGTAAGCGTTTAGGCAATGTTGTCAATCCATTTGAGACCATTGAAAAGTATGGAGCAGATGCGACAAGATGGTATTTAGTGACTAATGCTTCTCCATGGGATAATTTAAAATTTGATTTATCTGGCATACAAGAAGTACAAAGAAAATTCTTCGGTACTTTATATAATACATATCAATTCTTTGTATTGTACGCAAACGTGGATGGATTCAAATTTGAACAAGAATATATACCAGTAAAAGATAGACCAGAAATTGATCGTTGGATTATTTCTTCTTTAAATACATTAACACAAACTGTTAC
>CAZXWT010000027.1:6451-7979 GCA_964644475.1 uncultured Sediminibacterium sp.
AATGCTTTAGAGCAAAGAATGCAAATGGCACAAGATATCTGTTCTTTGGTTTTATCTATTAGAAAGAAAGTAAATATTAAAGTGCGCCAACCATTACAGAAAATCTTAATACCTGTTTTGGATCCTTCTATGAAATCAGCAATTGAATTAATGGAAGAATTAATTTTTGCGGAAGTGAATGTGAAAGAGATTAATTATATCACCGAAACTGAAGGCGTGATCAGTAAGAAGCTGAAACCGAATTTCAAATTATTGGGTGCTAAATTGGGAACCAAGATGAAGCAGGCATCCCAGGTGATTGCTTCTATGAACCAGACAGAAATTAGCCAATTAGAAAAAGAAGGTCATTTTGAATTGAATGTGGATGGCGAAAAGGTGGATTTATTGGTCTCAGAAGTAGAAATTATAGCCGAAGACATCCCAGGTTGGAGTGTTGCTGTAAAAAACACACTAACTGTGGCATTAGATATTACCCTAACTGAGGACCTAATGAAGGAAGGAAATGCTCGAGAATTGGTAAATAGGGTCCAAAATATCCGAAAAGAGGCCAATTTTGAGCTTACAGACAAGATTTTACTCCGAATTGTGGATAACACTAATTTGAAGGACTCCATTAATGAATTTTCCGATTATATTTGCCGCGAAATATTGGCATTGGAAATTGACTGGGTTCCGGCTATCGAAGACGGGGTGGATGTCGAAATAAATGACCAAAAATTAAGGATTTCAGTTTTACAAAAAGGATAATTATGGCTACAAAGAAACCAGCGCCAAAAAAAGCGGCACCAGCAAAGAAAGCAGCACCTGCAAAAAAAGCAGCTCCTGCTAAGAAGGCTGCACCAGCAAAAAAGGCAGCACCTGCGAAAAAAGCAGCACCGGTTAAAAAGGCGGCTCCTGCAAAGAAGGCAGTCCCAGCAAAAAAAGCAGCACCTGCAAAGAAAGCAGCTCCAATAAAGAAAGCGGCGCCAGCAAAAAAAGTGGCAGCTCCGGTTAAAAAGGCGGCTCCTGCAAAGAAAGCGGCACCTGCAAAGAAAGCTGTTCCTGTAAAAGCAGCTGCACCTGCAAAGAAAGCTGCCCCAGCTAAAGTAGCAGCTCCTGCAAAAAAAGTAGCAGCACCTGCAAAACCAGCTCCAGCACCTATAAAAAAGCCTGTTGCTCCTGTGAAGCCTGTAGAAAAATATGTACCTCCTGCAAAGCCGGTACCTGTTGTTCCAACTCCTCCTGTAAAGCCAGTGCGTAAAGCAGCTGAACCTATTAAGGACGTTAAAGTACCGAAGATTAGCGCAAAAAACAGTGTGCCATACCAACCAGGATATGTGCCAATGGAAAAAAGAAAAGAAGTAGAAAGATCCACTGAAACTTTAGTAAAATATTCAGATGCTGAATTAGCAGAATTCAAAGAATTAATCACTAAGAAATTAGAAGCTGCTAAAAAAGAATTAATCTATTTACAAGGATTGATTACTAGAAAAGATGAAATGGGTGGTGATAATGACGATGCGCGTTATATGACAATGGAAGATGGTAG
>CAZXWT010000027.1:8079-10267 GCA_964644475.1 uncultured Sediminibacterium sp.
TTTTGAATATCTATAGCACTAGCACCCATCGCGCCTAACACATGAATATCTTTTTGTTTTTCTAAAACCAACATGGTTAATGCACCTACTAAATTAAAAGATGCAACGATCATAATGAGTGCAAGAATTGCAAAAATGATCCATTTTTCTAATTGCATAATTTTATACAAATCAGCGTTTTGTTGGTATTTATTTTGCACTAAAAAATCAGTACCAACTATTTTTTTTATTTGAGCAATTATTTGATCTTCTTTGTTTTTATCTATAGCACATTCAATTGCAGAAAATTGATCTTCATTTAAATCAAATAAATATTGGGCAAATAAGTAATTGGTAAATACATAAGATTCATCAAATTCTTGTTGTACAGAAAATGCACCCGACTGCGCTGCAGTTAAATTATTCAGTTGGCTTATTTGAGTGATAGACTTGCCAGATCTGTTTACTGCAAATAATTGAACGGTGTCTCCTAGCATGCTCTGAAACAAGCCTAGCTTGCGTTCCACGCCAATACCCATTATTAATAGAGGTTGATCTTTATAACCAATAGCAGTTTGTCCTCTTTTTAAATATTCTTTTAAATGATTGATACTGCCGTAGGAAGTGTCTACTCCTTTTAGTGTTGCCACTGTTTGAAAATCTCCTTTAACAAACAATGCTTTATTCTCGACCACTTTACTGATTGCTTTAACGCCATCAATATTTTTAAGTGAATGATATTGAGCATCAGTGAGTGTAAAAAACTTTCCCTTATTCGGACTAATTTTTACATCAGCATAGAAGTCGGCGTATAAACTTTTCACTACTTCTGAAAATCCATTTGAAACACTCAAAATAGTAATTAGCGCAGCAGTGCCTATTGCAATTGCAAAAACACTTACCCAAGCAATAATTTGAATTGCCTGAAAAGCATACTTGCCTCTAAAGTATCTCCATGCGAATAAAAAATGCACTTATAGGTTTTTAAAAATCTCTTCCATTTTAAACACATAATCTAATGTGTCGTCTAAGTAAAAATGTAAAACAGGAATTCTTCTTAATTGGTGCTTCATTTCTTCGCCCAATCGCTTTTTAATTTCCCCAGCTTGTGCTTGTATTTTCTTAAAGCATGCAGCTTGGTCCGTTACTTGAAATAAACTAAGGTAAATCCTAGCTTCTAATAAATCTGGGGTCACTTTTACCGAGGAAATAGATACCATGCCTCCGTCTATTATGGTTAGCCCTAATTTTAAAAATATGTCATTCATAGTAGCCTGAATAGCTCCTGCCACTTGTTTTTGTCTTTTGCCTTCTTCCATAATCAAAATCGTTGATTCGCTGTAAAATTAGTTACTTTGCTGATTATTCTGAGGAATAGTTTATTTATGAAGAAATTTATTAGAATCATCAGTTATATCAAGGAATATAAAGCCTATATGGGCCTTTATACCTTATTTATCTCCCTGTCTATTATTTTTAGCCTGTTTTCACTGAGTATGCTCATTCCTTTTATGGATTTGATTTTTGACAGCAATGAGTTAACATCAGTTGTAAAAACGACTACTGCAGGCGCAGGAGGGATTAAAGATGCTGTTTATCATTTTTTACAAACTACGATTGCAGAATATGGCAAAGTCCAAGCATTGGGTTGGATATGTGTAGGAATTATCACCGCTGTTATTCTTAAAAACTTGTTCTTGTATTTGTCTTGGTATTTTTTAGCACCCATTAGAAATGCTGTTACAAGAAAATACTCCAAATTATTATATGATAAAATCCTGCAATTGCCCATCGGTTATTTTACAGAACAAAGAAAGGGAGATATATTAAGTAGGTCTTCTAATGATATTGCAGAATTAGAAAACTCTATTATAGGTGCATTGGAAGGAATGATTAAAGAACCTTTGAATATCATTGGAATTATCATTGTCTTATTTGCGATAAGTGTGAAGCTGACTTTGTTTGTGTTTGTATTATTACCATTAGCTGGTTTTGTAGTGGGCAGAATAGGTAGAAGTTTAAAAAAGCAAACCAATAAAGCACAGGTTAAGTGGGGAGAGATTATGAGTCAAATGGAAGAAACCTTATCTGGCTTAAGAATCATCAAGGCATTTAATGCAGAAACAAGAGTAAAGAAAAGTTTCTATGGGTTGATAGATGAAATCTTTTTGATCAAGAATAAAATTTTATATAGAAGAGATTTGGCTTC
>CAZXWT010000028.1:0-10265 GCA_964644475.1 uncultured Sediminibacterium sp.
ATAAAATTACATTCTTTTATTGTAACAAAATAAAATCAATTTATTTTTTTATTAGGTAGCTTTGTTAGATGAAAGAACCTGTAACATTAATTGTCGGAGCCTCTCCAAATCCAGAGCGATATAGTTTTATGGCAACAAGTTTATTAAAATCCTATGGACATAAAGTGTATGCTTATGGTATTAAAAAAGGAAGTATAGATGAGGAACCTATTCATTTGGAATGGCCTGAAGAAGGTACCATTGATACCATCACTTTATATGTAGGGCCTGAAGGTCAAAAGCCAATGTATGAGACCATTTTAAACATAAAGCCAAGACGCATCATCTTTAATCCAGGTACAGAAAACCCTGAATTAGAGGCGCTTGCACAACAAAAGGGTATTCAAATCTTGGAAGCATGCACATTGGTGATGCTTAAGACCAATCAGTATTAATTAGGGGTATATCTCCTAAAGCTGTAATTTATTTTCATTTTCCCTGTCCAAACTTCTATAACTAATTGCTTCTTTTAAGTGTGTTAGTTCAATATGCTTTGAATTATCCAAGTCGGCAATGGTCCTAGCTACTTTTAAAATTCTGGAATAGGCCCTGGCGCTCAATTGTAACTTGAACATGGCTTTTTCTAATAGTATTTCGCTGGTTTTGTCAATACTGCAATACTCTTTTAGTTGATTGGATGACATTTGTGCATTGGTAAAGCATTCTTTTTCCTTTTCAAACCGTTTATATTGAATGTCACGGGCATTTTGAATTTCATCTAAATGGGTGAAGAGCTGACTATTATCTAAATTGTTCATTTTTAAATCAACAAAGGGAACTGGATCAACCATCATATGCATATCAATCCGATCCAATAATGGTCCTGAAATCTTATTGAAGTAATTCGCCACTTTTACTTCATTACACTTGCATTTGCCATTAGGGTGATTCTTATAACCACAGGGACAGGGGTTCATGGCGGCAATTAATAAAAACCGAGATGGAAACTGAAGACTTTGTTGAGCTCTTGCAATTTGCACATACCCATCTTCCATTGGTTGCCTCAGCACTTCAATCACTGATCTATTGAATTCAGGTAACTCGTCTAAAAAAAGGACCCCATTATGGGCTAAAGAAATTTCTCCAGGATGTGCATTGCTGCCTCCTCCCACAAGCGCAATATCAGTAATTGAATGATGTGGTGCTCTAAATGGGCGATCGTAAATTAATCCATGCTTAAATTGATAAGTATTATTATAACTATAAATTTTAGTGGTCTCAATGGCTTCTTCTTTAGACATTGGAGGTAGAATAGAGACGATACTTTTTGCCAACATCGATTTTCCTGAACCTGGTGGGCCAACCAAAAGTATATTATGATTACCCGCGCAAGCTACTATTAAAGCTCTTTTTAATTTATGCTGACCTTTAACCTCTGTAAATAGAGGTAATTTGTTCTCTCTATTTTTTTTAATAGTATTAAATACAGGGTGTTCATATTCTTTAGGGTTCTGGAAGAAGTGTAACAAGTCTGATAAACGTTGAAATCCATAAATTTCAATCCCATCTACCAAACTTGCTTCTTCAATATTTTCAAATGGTAGAATAATACCCTTCAATTTTTCTATTTTGGCTTGCTGAGCCATTGCCAAGACTCCTTTTATTGGATATAGCTTCCCATCTAGTCCTAGTTCTCCCATAATAATATAATCTTCTAATGTTAGTTCGCAGATGAGTTGTTCGGATGCCGCTAACACTCCAATGGTAATAGGAAGATCAAAAGCAGCACCAGATTTTTTTATTTCGGCAGGAGTAAGATTCACTAATAACTTGGTGCGAGGCATGAACAACCCGTTGGATTTAATGGCGCTTTCTGTTCTGTGTAAACTTTCTTTCACCGAGCTGTCGGGTAAGCCAACTAATGTGTAACCCTGTCCCATGCTAACATTTACTTCTACGGTAATAGTAATGGCATTGATACCTAGTAAAGTGCTTCCTTTAATTTTTACAAGCATTTTTGCTTGAATATAAGCACTGGATTGTCTTAAAATCTGCGTAAAACTACGTTATAAAGATGCCAACATTTTTACTACGCCTTCTCTTTCTAGAATAAGATAACCAATTCTATCTTGGCTTACTCCTTCTTTTAATTGGTAATGGAAAACCAATTCTTTATTGGTTACAGTGGTCTCGAAATATTTGAATTGAATGTTTTTATATTGAGTTAAAGAACTACTTATTTCATATAAATGTGTACTTAGAATGAATAGGCTTGTATTGATTTTTTGCAGCCCTTCAATTACTGCAATACTACATTTCATAGCATCTTGAATATTAGTGCCCTTGAAAAGTTCGTCAATTAAAACAAAGTATTTTTTACCATCTTTGATTTTCTCTACTGTATTTTTAATTCTTTGTACTTCATTAAAAAAGTAACTTTCGCCTTTGGTTATATTATCTGCAATAGTAAGATTGGTGATTAAGCCATCCATGATGGTTAATCGAATATTTTTTCCTGGAGCGCCCATGCCAACATGTGCCAAGTAGACAACAATAGCAATGGTTTTGATAAAAGTACTTTTCCCAGCCATATTCGCACCGGTCAAAAAGAGAAAATTCTGATCGTTATTTAAATGCAATGGATTACTTATCGCGTTTTGAACTAAAGGATGTGATGCAGCGTCTATGTCAAATAAAGGTTGATCTTGTTCAAGCCAAGTTGGGAATTCGAAACTATAGTGTGAATGGGCTTTAGCTAAACTAAAATAAGCATCAATCTCATAAAACAATTGCAATAATGCTCTAATCTGATTTTTATAATGGTAAATATAAAAATGACTTAATTGTAATATACTCGAAGAACTAATATTTTCTTTCTTTTGTCTTGCCAATATAAGGCTGTCTACCGAAAGTATTTTGTCAATCTCTTGATACCATTTATTAATGATAGGGTTCTGTCTTTCAGATTCAAATGCTATCAACCATCTATCAAAATCGCCAATAAATGTATTCAAATGTTCTACAGAATATTTTATTAATGAATAGTCGGCTTTGTTGAAAACTTGATACCAAATTGTCTCCCACCAATTAGGATAGGGGCTTGTCTTTTTGAATGCGGTTTCAAAAAATTTCTCAATAACTAAAGTTGTACCGTTGGTGGTTTTTAGAGACTCAAAAAAATCAATCTGTTTGATGAAAATTTGAATTGCGTTCTGCCTTGTTTCGATTGTCAATCTATTAGAAAGTGGGTTGCACAACAATTGTGTAAAATAAAATCCACCCCCATTGGTTTTGCAAAAATTTAAACGAGAAGCTAGTCCAGCTTGTCCTTCACTATCCAATAATCCAATATCTTTTAATGTAATAGCGTCTACTTGCATTATCCTAAGTTAAGGATTATTCTCTTGTAAACTGAAGTCTATGGCCTTTTTGAGATTCGTCAAATTGTCCTTCATGAAATGCTCTATGTCCATTTACAAAAGTGGAGTGTATTTGATAAGGGAATTGGGTTCCTTCTAAAGGACTCCAACCACACTTATATAAAATATTGTCTTTAGTAATTGTATAAGGAGCTTCTTTTACAAGTACAAGATCTGCAAAGTATCCTTCTCTAATAAAACCTCTTTCTTTAATTTGGAAACAAGTAGCTACTGCATGGCTCATTTTTTCTACTACTTTTTCTATGCTAATTTTTCCTTCTTTTACATATTTCAACATTAACATTACGGAATGTTGAATTAAAGGTAATCCAGCATGTGCATGTGCATAATCTTCTTGTTTTTCTTCCCAAGTATGTGGTGCATGGTCTGTAGCAATTACATCCAATCTATCATCTAGTAATGCTTCCCATAAAGCAGCTTTGTTATGTGGGGCTTTAATAGCGGGATTGCATTTGATTAAATTACCTTTTGCAGTATAGTCGTCTGCTGTAAAGTGTAAATGATGCACACAAACCTCCGAAGTAATTCTTTTATCTGCTAATGGTCTTAGGTTAGAGAATAGTTGTAATTCTTTTGCAGTGCTTATGTGTAGTATATGCAATCTAGCATCAAACTTTTGTGCTAATTGAATAGCTTTCCAAGAAGATTCAAAACATACTTCTTCGTCTCTTATAATAGGATGATCTGCAGGTTCTAATTTTGGCTTAACGGCTTCTAATGCAGCTTTATTTCTTTTAATTAAGCTTTCTTCTTCACAATGGGTTGCAATTAAGAGCTCTGTTCCACCAAATACTTTTTCTAATATTAGCGGGTTATCAACTAATAAATTTCCAGTTGATGATCCCATGAATATTTTTACACCGCAGACTTCGTTCTTTTTTTTATTAATTTTTAATATCTCTTCAATATTTTCATTGGAAGTTCCCATGAAAAAAGAATAATTGGCTAATGCATTTTTAGAACCAATTGCATATTTGTCTTCTAATAAATCAACAGTAAAAGCTGGCGGATTGGTATTAGGCATCTCCATAAAACTGGTCACACCTCCCGCCACAGCTGCTTTTGATTCAGTATAAATATTTGCTTTATGGGTTAATCCTGGTTCTCTAAAATGTACTTGATCGTCAATAGCGCCAGGTATTAAATACATTCCAGTAGCATCAATTTCTTCTACTTTATACGGTACTTCTATATTGGAAGCTATTTTTTCTATTCTTCCATTCTTAATTAATAAATCACTTGTGAATACTTTACCCTCATTTACAATTTGTGCGTTCTTAATTAAATAGTTGCTCATGTTATTAGTTTTCTAAATGTATCGTAAAGGAAAAAAAGTCTGAATGCATTTTGTCCAAACTATTAAAAAAGTTTGTTCCAGAATTTCTCATATCAGACAAACCTTTACTATATTTAAATTCAGGAGATATAGTCGCATATTTCAAGAAAAAACTTAAGCCAAATCCTAGTTCATAACCCAAATTGGTGGATTTATAAATATTAGGACTAGCTGTATTGATGCTTGATCCATAATTAATAGCGCCGTTAGAAAAATCATAATCAAGTTTTACACCGCCAATAACATAATGGCGCATTAAACTTGTTTGATTCATGAAATTATATCTATCAGATTCTAATTTTAAAGCAACAGGTATGTGAAGTACAGTAGATGGAGTCACTATATAATCTTGTTTTTCTCCAGAAGTTTTTAAGATTGTAAACTTATTGATATCCTTTGAACCAATAAATACGGTTGGGTTAGTTCTTATTAATAATTTCTTTTTAAGTCTTAATGTTCCTGAAAGTCCCAACTGAATTATAGGATTTGTATTGTAATAAATACTTGTAACTTCTCCTATTGTGGGCTTCCCTGGTAAAAATGCACTACCTCTTTTATAGTCGTTATATGAAAAAGCATAACCATAACTCATACCAAACCAATATGTTTCATAGTCATGATCTTGTTGATTCATTGTATTGTTTTGCGCTTGACTTTGTTCAGCAATGCAAAAAAACAGGCACAAGCTAATTATTTGCTTCCAATATAAATGCTGCATATACCTAATGTTAATTTTTGTTGTTGAACATTCTTGAATCCGGCAGTTTCTAGTACTTCTAAAAATGCCTTGCCTTCAGGAAAAGCAATAACGCTCTCGTTTAAATAAGCATAAGCTTCTTTATTACCAGAAAATAGTTTACCCACAGTAGGTGTAATCCATTTCATATACAATGTGTAGATAGGCTTGAACCAAAAGCTAGTTGGTTGTGAAAACTCTAACACTACTAGTTTGCTTCCTGGTTGTAGTACTCTGTAAATTTCTTTTAAGCCTTTTTCTAAATTGGCAAAATTACGTACCCCAAAAGCAACCATCGCGCCATCAAATTTTTCATCACCAAAAGGAATTTCAGTACTATCCCCCAATTGTAAATCGATAATTTGGTCTAATTTTTTTTGAGCAATCTTAATTCGACCATATTGCATCATCCCCTCGGAAATATCAATTCCAGTAATTTTTCTAGGTTGGATTAATCTATAAGCCATTAAAGCCATATCAGCTGTACCAGTAGCAATATCTAATAAATGGTTTATGGGTTTTTTACCCAAATGCGCAATGGCTTTTTTGCGCCATCCTTGATCAATCCCTAAGCTTAAAAATCGATTTAAAAAATCATATTTTTTGGCAATAGAGTCAAACATACTTGCTACCTGCTCTTTTTTGGAAGCATTACTTTGACTATATGGGACCACCTTATCGTGGGCAAATTGACTCATGTGGCAAAGATATTGATTTTGTGGGTTATCTTCGTATTCAATGCGCGCAAGAGTGTACAAATCAACCGGTAGCTGGTACTCGATAAAATCCGAGGAGGGAGTGTTTTATCAGGCCCGTATAAAAGGCGCTATTAAGTTAGACAATCGTTCATCCACCAACCCAATCGCAGTAGGTGATTGGGTAAATGCCGAATTAGAAGAAGGAGGAGATGAACAGGCTATCATGATTACTGAAATATTAGACAGAGATAATTATGTAGCCAGACAATCGCCCCATAATAAAAGACAACAACATATTATTGCTTCCAATCTTGATCAGTCCATTCTTTTGGCTACTTTAAAATCACCTAAAACCTCTCAAGGTTTTATTGATCGTTTTTTAATTGCTTGTGAGTCTTTTCATATTCCAGCCATCATTGTATTTAATAAAGCCGATTTGTACCAAGAAAAAGAAATGGCTTTATTTGAAGAAATGAAATTGATGTATGAAGCGGTAGGGTACAAAGTACTTTTAATAAGTGTGGAAAAGCAAAAAGGGCTGGATCAATTAGCAGATTTACTTCAAAATAAAACCACTTTAATTAGTGGACATAGTGGTGTAGGGAAGTCTAGTTTGATCAATTATTTATTTCCTGATTTAGATATTATCACACAAGAAGTAAGTGATTGGAGTGGCAAAGGAATGCATACCACTACATTTGCACAGATGTATGATTTGCCCACTGGTGGAAGTGTGATAGATACACCAGGTATGCGTGAATTAGGTTTGGTAAATATGAATAAAGAAGAATTAGCGCAATATTTTCCTGAAATGCGTGCAGTGATGCATGGTTGTCATTTTAATAATTGCCAACATATTAACGAGCCAAGCTGTGCTGTGAAAGCAGCGGTTGAAAAAGGAATTATTACAGAAGCCAGATTTTATAGCTATGTAGATTTATGGCATGGTATAGAAGACCATAAATATTAACTGAAACTTTTATTTAGTTGCTGGTGCTTCATTATGTTCTGAAAACCAAGAAGCGTATTTCACATAATTATTAGAAATTCTATCGATCTCGCCATTGATTAATTCCTGACTAATAGTTTTTACTTTTTTGGCAGGTACACCAGCATAAATGCTTCCTTCTTCTACTATGGTTCCTTCTAATACAACAGCACCTGCTGCAATAATAGAATTCGAGTGTACCACACAGGCGTCCATCACTATGCTACCCATGCCAATCAATACATTATCGTGAATGGTGCAACCATGAACCATGGCATTGTGACCAATAGATACATTGTTTCCGATAGTAGTGGGATGTTTCTGATAAGTACAATGAATAATGGCGCCATCCTGTACATTCACTTTATTACCCATTTTGATAAAATGTACATCACCTCTAATGACTGCATTGAACCAAATAGAACAATCATCGCCTATTTTTACTTCTCCCACAATTGTAGCATTGGGTGCTACAAAACAATTTTGACCAAATTGAGGATCTTTCCCGTTAACTGCTAGTATGGTTGCCATAAAAATGCGACTTTTGTACTGCAATTTACTAGTAATGTCAAGAATAAACAACAGACAACTTTTTTTACAACATTTGGCACAGACATCTGATAAGCCAATTGGAATAGAAGTAGCCACTGCAAAAGGAGTACATATTTATGATACTAATGGAAAAGCTTTTGTAGATATGATTGCTGGATTTAGTGTGTGTAATATTGGTCATAGTCATCCTGCTGTAATTAATGCTATTCAGGAGCAAACTGAAAAATACATGCACGTGATTGTCTATGGTGAATTTGTTCAAGCGCCACAGGTGGCATACGCAAAAAGATTGACTAGTTTATTGCCAGAAAATTTAGAGGCAGTCTATTTTACCAATAGTGGAGCAGAAGCAACAGAAGGTGCCATGAAATTGGCCAAACGTGTAACAGGTAAAACAAAATTCATTTCTTTTAAGGGTGCATATCATGGAAGTACGCAAGGTGCATTGAGTATAATGGGGGATGAGTATTTTAAAAGTGCATTTAGACCATTATTACCAGATACCTTGCAATTAAGGTATAATCATTTTGAAGATTTGGAATTGATTGATCATAGTGTAGCAGCCGTAGTAGTGGAATTAGTTCAAGCAGAGACGGGTATTACCCCAGCTAACCAAGAATGGGTTACTGCTTTGAGAAAAAAATGTGATTCAGTATGTGCTTTATTGATTGTAGATGAAATTCAATCTGGATTTGGAAGAACAGGTACTTTATTTGCTTTTGAACAATATGGAATTTCGCCAGATATATTATTGACTGGCAAAGCATTGGGAGGTGGTTTGCCTTTAGGTGCTTTTATAAGCAGTTATAAAATGATGCATTGTTTAACACATCATCCTGTACTTGGTCATATCACTACATTTGGTGGCAATCCGGTTTCTTGTGCAGCAGGTAATGCTGCATTAGAAGTATTGTTGCAAGAAAATTGGATGAATGAAGTAAAAGAAAAAGAACAAATTTTATTAGAGCAATTAACACATTCTTCCATTGTTCATAGAAATCATATGGGTTTGTGGATGTCCTTGCAATTTGTTTCTGCTGAACTAACCAAAAAAGTGGCAGCAGCATGTGTTCAAAATGGTATTATTACTGATTGGTTCTTGTTTGCAGAAGATCGCATTAGAATTGCACCACCATTATGTATTACAAAGGAAGAATTAATAAAAGCGATTGCAACTATTCAATTAAGTATTGATCAAGCTTTAAATAATGAATAGTCGGTTCTAACAATCTCCAGTTCTACAATACTGTCTGTATAATGCCTCGTATTGAGGAATGATATGATGTATATCAAATAAGCCTGCTTGAGCTTTGGCATGTTGTTTAAACTGTTTCAGTTTTGCTTCGTCTTTTAATAATTCAATAGCTCTATCACTCATGGTTTTGGTATCTCCCACAGCTGCAGTATAGCCCGTCTTCCCATCAATATTCACTTCCGCTAAGCCACCTGCATCTGAACTAATCACAACTGCACTTGCTGCCATTGCTTCTAATGCAGCCAAACCAAAACTTTCATATTCAGAAGGCAATAAGAAAATATCACTTACTGCTAAAATTTCTTCCATTTGTTCTTGCTTCCCTAAGAAACGTACATCTGCTTCAATACCAAATTGTCTTGCTAAGTCTTCTGCAACAGGTCTTTCAGGACCATCACCTACCATCAATAATTTAGCAGGCAATGCTTTGTGAATATTATTGAAGATGGTCATTACATCATCTATTCTTTTGATTTTTCTAAAGTTAGATGCGTGTACAATAATCTTTTCATTATTTGGCGCAATCACTTGTCTAAAAGCTGCCACTGGTTTTTTATCGTAACGATGTAAATCAACAAAGTTATTGATGACTTGAATGTCTTTACGAATATCAAAATGTTTTAAAGTTTCTTCTTTTAGATTAGCAGAAACAGCAGTGATGGCATCGCTCTCATTAATGGAGAAGGTAACCACTGGTTCATAGGTTTTATCTCTCCCCACTAAAGTAATATCTGTTCCGTGTAATGTTGTAATGACAGGAACCGATCTGCCTGTTTTTTGTTTCACAATTTGCTTAGCTGTATAGGCAGCAGATGCATGTGGAATAGCATAATGCGCATGTATTAAATCCAAATCGTGATTTAATATAACATCTACCATAGTACTAGCCAATGCTAATTCGTAAGGAGGATAGTCAAATAAAGGATAAGTGGGAACGCGTACTTCATGATAAAAGATATTCGCATGAAACCCATTTAACCTAACTGGTTGTTGGTAAGTTATAAAATGAATTTCATGACCTTTTTCTGCCAAAGCTTTTCCAAGCTCGGTAGCTAAAACGCCACTTCCTCCAAATGTTGGGTAACAAACAATTCCAATCTTCATTTTAGTACTATTGAACATGCAAATAACAACTAAATATTCAATAAAGTTTAATTATATTTAAATATTATTTGAACGTAAAAATTGAACTATGCGCGCATTATTTGTAGCCCTTTTGTGCTTGCCTTTATTGTCTCAAGCACAAACCAACCAAGACAGTGTAACCATTAAAAAAATGGT
>CAZXWT010000029.1:0-10062 GCA_964644475.1 uncultured Sediminibacterium sp.
CACATGTAAGACAATGTGGAGCGATGAACTGCATTATCTCTTCTGATAATTTAGATGTAGATGCACTTAAAAAACAATTAGCAGCAGTGCCTAGTATGGATGGATTAGAATTAGCTAGCACAGTGAGCACAAAAGAAATCTATGAATTGGGCGATGTGAATTCTGCTATCAAAGTTTCTGTATTAGATTTTGGTGTGAAGCATAATATTTTACAATGTTTAGTAGATAGAGGAGCGCATGTAAGAGTGCATCCTGCTAAAACAGATTTTGCTACTTTAAAAGCATTTAATCCAACCGGATATTTTTTATCAAATGGTCCTGGTGATCCAGCTCCAATGGATTATGCTGTAAAGACTATCAAAGAAATCTTGGCGGAGAAAAAACCTTTATTTGGTATTTGTTTAGGACACCAATTATTGGCTTTAGCAAATGATATCCCTACATTCAAAATGCACCATGGTCACAGAGGTTTAAATCATCCAGTGAAAAATGTATTAACTGGAAGATCTGAGATCACAACACAGAATCATGGATTTGGTGTTGATCCAGATGCTGTAAGAAAACACCCAAATGTAGAAGTGTCACATGTTAACTTAAATGACGATTCTATAGAGGGTATCAAATTAAAAGATAGACCAGCATTCAGTGTGCAATACCATCCTGAAGCAACTCCAGGTCCACACGATAGCAGGTACTTATTTGATGATTTCATATCTTTAATGAAGTCAAACTAATATTATGATTAATATAACTATCATCAATGGGCCTAATTTAAATTTATTAGGAAAGCGTGAACCAGGTGTTTATGGAACTGCTTCATTTGATGATTGTTTAGCCAATTTAATCAAGCAATTCCCCAATGTTCATTTTACTTATTTCCAATCAAATATAGAAGGGGAGATTGTAGATGCCATACAAAAAGCGGGGTTTGATCAAGACGGTATTATTATTAACCCAGCGGCCTACACACATACTTCTGTAGCTATTGGTGATGCAATTGCAGCAATAACTACAAAAGTGATTGAAGTGCATATTAGTAATGTACATGCAAGAGAAGATTTTAGAAAAATCTCACATGTTTCTGCTAAAGCGGTAGGGTCAATTGTAGGTCTTGGTTTACAAGGTTATGCATTAGCAACCGAATGGTTTGTAAGCAATGCCAATCAGCAATAAAATATATCAACAAAGACTTTGGTGGTTGTTAGGGATCTCCATCATGGTGAAAATTATTCTTGCTAATTTATTAGAATTAGGGAATGATGAAGTGTATTATTACACTTATGCTTTGCAGCCCGATTGGAATCATTTTGACCATCCACCCATGGTGGGATGGATGATACGATTAAGCACATTAAACTTACATTGGCTTTCAGATCTTTCAATGAGATTGGGAAGTATTGTGAGTGCATCATTGGCAACTATTTTGATTTTTGAAACTGGAACCATCATTAAAAATGATAGAGCAGGATTTATTGCTGCTTTATTCTACAATCTTTCCATTTACACTAGTATCATTGCTGGCTTATTTGTTTTACCAGATAGTCCTCAATTATTATTCTTTACTGCTAGTATTTATTTGATGAGTAAATGGGTGGTGAAGCCGAATTTATTTAAAAAATTAGATTGGGTCTTATTAGGTCTTTGTATAGGATTTGCTACATTAAGTAAAGTACATGGATTGTATCTGTGGGCAGGCTTTGGCGCCTTTCTATTGTTTCATCAATCCAAAACGTTCAAACAGCCCTTTTTATACTTGGCAGGTATTTTAAGTCTATTATGTTTAATACCTATTGTCTATTGGAATATTCAAAACGAATTCATCACATATACTTTTCATTCTAAACGAGTAGCACATACAAGTATTCATTTAGATACATTTTTACAACAGGTATTGGGCGAGTTTGTATATCAAAATCCGCTTATATATATTGCTGTCATTATTGCAATATTCAATTGGCGAAAAATTAAATTAATGGTTGCCCAAGAAGAAGTGGTGGCTTTGTTATTATGGCTAAGCCTTCCATTAATTGGTACATTTTGGGTGCTTTCTTTATTAAATCCAACCTTGCCCCATTGGACTGGTCCAGGCTTTATTGCCTTATTTTTATTAGCAGGGGTGTATTGGTCTGAAAAGTCAGTATTGTTTATACCTAAACTTGTTCAATGGGCCATTGGATTGTTGTGTTTTATCATTGTAACATTTGTATTATTGGTCTATGTTTTTCCACAACAATTAGGGTCTAACAATAAAGCGAATTTAGGAGAGTACAATCCCATCAATGATGTAACAGGCTGGAAGCCATTTAAAGCCTCATTTGAAGCCCTGGTAATAGATGATGTACAATCAGGTAAAATGCGATTTGATGCGCCAATAGTGACCCACAAATGGTTTCCAGGGGGGCATATATTATTTTATGTAGCCAATCCTTTACATAAAGACTTAATTGGCATTGGAAATCTAGAAGATCTACACAAGTTTGCTTGGTTAAATAGAGACTTAAAAGGATTACAATTAGGACAAAGTGCTTATTGTATTGAGCCATCTAATTTGCCCTCAAATTCAGAAGATCTATATAAAGATATTTTTGAAAAAGTAGAATTAGCTGCAATTATTCCTATTAAAGTTAGGGGAGTAGAATTGAGGTATTTTAAAGTGTATAGATTATTACATTGTAAAAAAATACCAACACCAGTATTGACTTTTACTCAAAAATAGAATCTTCAAAATCTTTTCTGTAAGAAATACTTATTCCTTGGCGGTTTCTTCTACCCATATTAGATCCATTAATATCTAAACTATTTCTATTGAATATAATGGCTCTCAATTTTCTATTTCTGGTTAAGATAAATTCAATATTTAAATCTGGTAACCATTGAAAATTGCCGTTTTGAATAGTCGTAGTGTTTCTGATATTAAAATCCAAGTCTCCTCCAAAATTCACAATAATCTTATCGTTTAAAAAGCTTCTACCTAATTTTAGATTCACTCTTTGTCTGTCAATTTTATTGGCATTCAAGGCTATACCTCCACCAGTAGGATCTAATAAATTACCACTATTATAAACAGAAGATCCCACATCAAATCTTAAACTCTTATCACCGGTTACTTTAGTTAAGAATCCTGTAATGGATTTATTGATTTCTTTAGCTAATAATTGGGAGATAGTATTAATACCAATAGATGTTGCAGTGTAGGCATTGCTGGTATTATTATTGTTAAAGCTTACTGGAGCAAAGGCATTGAATACAATTAAGAAAGATACTTGCTTTAATATTTCATTATCATCTCTCTCTAATCTTGATATGAATTGAGAGAATTCATTATCAGAGCTGATAGGGTTGCCTTGAGGAAAAGCTAAACTAAATTTGATGTCAGGGCTTGATAATTTGTTTCTTAAAGCTGCAATTACAAACACATTACCTCTATATGTTCTCACAGCATTGCTGAAATTAGCATTTCCCACTAATTCATTTAAGCTAACTCTTTCGGCAGTATATCTAGCATCAATATGAATATCAGCATTGAGTGGATCGCCTGTCCATTCAATATAGTTTCCTGCTTCTGGTATTAATTCAAATGGTTTTTTAATAAAGGACTGGAAATTGAAATCATATTTCCCAGATTCAATATTGTATTTACCTCTAATGGTTAAGGGTTCTATATTACCCATGCGCATTTTCAATCTTCCATTACCAATAGCTTTAATTACATCACCTGTTAAATCGTCAAATATTAAATCAATTTGTGTTTTATTATTGGCGGTTACATCCAAATCTACCACTAAATTGAAGCTTGGAATATCAGCACTTTTTATAGCACTCTTTCCATACTTTTTAAAGACAATGAATTCAGATTTTCCTGTTTCTTTACTGCTAGTATTAGGAAGGTAAATATGTGAGCTATCATTGACGTCAGCTTTGATATCCATTTTAATATTTTCTTCTGGCCCCTTAATAGTCATGGTTGCTTTACCCACTGCTTTTCCATAGAAATAGGGGTTGTCAATGGCTTCCATATTGAGTAATTCTGTTTTGGGACTACTCATTTCCATATCATATACCAAATGCTTAAAGCCTTGTTGTAGAATTTTGCCTTTAAACTGTATAGGCCTATTCAGTCTATCTTTTAATTGAATATTGCCAAAATCTATACCTTCTTCATTGAATAAAATAGTAGCCTTGTCTATAAAGTAGGGCACTTTTGTATAGTCAACTATAAATGAAGCATTGTCTAATGTTGCAGCACCAAGTAAGTAGGGATTTTCAATTCGGCCACCAAAATGAATTTGTCCGCTTGCTCTACCTTTTAATTGGTGTAAGACTCCGCCTATGAATTGTTCAACTAATCCGAAATTTGATTGGTTTAAGAATAGGGTTGCATCCAATGGATTTAAAGAATCTTTAATATTATAAGATCCTTTAGCACTTAAATTATAACCAATATTGGGGGCTTTTAATTCGAAAGGAACCATCCCTGTAGATTGGATATATCCAATAGAAGTATTGGTTAATCCAATGAGTTCATTATTAAAGCTAAATTGATCGATTGCTAGTTGAGAACTTAATTGGAACTTGTCATAGATATTATTTAACTGAACAGTGCCATTTGTTAATCCTTCCAATCTAGGGTAGCTAAAAAATACTTTGGTTAAATCTCCTAAGATCAGGTTTTTGATACCCAATTGTAGGCTGTTATTATTAGAACCGCTACTGATTACTAATTCTTGTAATCCTTGGGAAAGTTTAAAATTCTTTGCGTAAGTATTGTTTTTTCGAATACTCAATATTCCACCATTTTCAATATCCCATTTCTTTTGATTCAATACAAAATAGGAGGGTGTCCATTTAATAGCTAGTCCATCTGAGTAAGTATTAATGATTCCATTCAAATGAATCAATTCTAGTGCAGATTTGCTAGAAGCATCTATTGAGACCCTCGATATGTCATTGCTTGTGGCAATTTTAATGACAGGCTGAAGAAAACTAAAACTATCTGTAAGATTTGCAGTAACAGCATTAATCTGAAGAAATAAGGAATCTTTTGATCCTTTAGCATCAATGATTCCTTTTCTGATAGAGTATTTATTCCATTGTGCAAATGGGATATTCCCTTTGGCTAAAATGGTTTTATTAATAGTGTTTAACGATCCTGCAATTTGTATATTGTTGAATCCAGAAAATGATGGGTTGAATATTCTTATATAAGGTTCAAAATAATTTGTTTTAACACTGAAATCAAATTGTTGATTGGTAGGGTTAATACTAGGTGCAGGGATATAGGTAGGCAAATAACTACGTACAAAATATTGAACACTTGCGGGTAAATGTACTAAATCAAATTTTCCTTGAATGGTTGCTTGTACATCATCACTTGCAATACTGATTTTTTTATTTCCATTGACTATGGTTGAACTAAGTGTAAGTGAGTCGAAATTAATTGTAGAAACTGCGCCTTTTAATTGACCGTTAAATAGTTTGGCTGCACCGTCAAAATTGTCAATATTATTTCCTTTGAAATTAACGTCAATAACTCCAGTTAATTGAATAGGGTTATTGGTGAAATACAACTCTTTAAAATTAGCATTAATTAAATCACCCACAGCATTAAAGCTTGGAAGCTCATTTTTAAAATCAATTTGAACATTACTTATCAAATTAATATTGGGATCTTTTATTTTAAATGCGCCATCAAAAGCTTTTTTCTGAAGTATACCATTGGTATTAATATGGGTATAGATATATTTTTTATATTCAATTGAATCTATTGCCCCTTCAATATTTGTTTTTACTTTATCTAAAGAAAATGAACTACCAGCAATTTTCCCATTAAAGTTTACCCATCCTAATTCGGTTATTGCTAATAATTTTCCAATATTAAAATGTTGTGTTGTTAATTTTCCTTCATAAATAGGCTCGGCGTTTTTAGGGAGTTGAATTCTAATAGCTGTCTCTGCTTTCCCTAATGCAGATTGAATATTAGCCTTAGCATTAAAATCATATAAAGTGCCATCAAAATTACCTTGGAATAATAGATTGCCTAATTGATTTACTTGCAAGTCTTTGATTAAACTTAAACTTGGGATCCATTGCAATAAATCTTGATAGTTTGTCTTGGCAAATACATTGTTAAAGTTGATCTGTGTATTGCGCATATCTGGAATTCCCTTCATGCTAAAATTACCTCTAACAAATGAGTTATTGTATTGTGCAGAAAGTCCTTCTGTTTTAAAATCAGCAACAGTTCCTTTAAACTTGAAACTGGCATTTACTTTTTGATGAATATTGTTTATTTCAGGTGCAAAAAAAGCTATATCATCTGTAGCAACCTGCGCATTGATAAAATGTGCTTTCATGGTTACTTTGTCAATATAGTCATTAAAATCATTCACCAAATCTTTGTATTCCATGGCATAATAGGGGCCTAGAATACTTTTATTAGTTTTGATGAATAATTTGTTCAGCTCCATAATAGTTGGAGTCATTCTGAACTGTGTTTTTAATTGCTGTATATGTAATCCACTTCTTTCTTTGGTACTTAATTGAACATTGGCCTTAATGGTATCTTTAATGAAGCTGGCATTGTTAATCTGCGCATTGATTTCACTTAATCTAATATGGTAGCCATCGAATTGAGGGGTGGGTTTAGTAAAATCATTTTCTATCCAAAGTTTACCTTGGGTTATTTTTATCTGTTTAGCAATAATAACCCTGTTGGGGTTATTAAAATATAATTCACCAATTTTCGAAATTTGGGCTTTTGTTTTTGGATCAGTTTTGCGCAAGCCTTTTTTATTTTGAATAGTATAAAATGGCTTATTGGCTACAAGTTGATCTATTTGAATTAAGCTGTCATTGAATACGCCAAGATTAGCAATAATATTGGCTGATTGTAAATGCATAGTTTGTCCTACCCATTCGTCGTTCTGTATAAAATTGATTTGAGCAATTTCTACCTTCTTTAAATCTATACTACTGTTTTTTTGCTGTTTACCTTTATTCAGATAGTCCAATATAAATTGATAATTCCATTTTTCTGACTGGCGATGTAAATAAATCTTAGTTCCTTCTAAGCCAATATATTTAATAGTGGGGCGACCAGAAGAAAAAAAGATATCTGAGATTCTTAATTTTAAAGAATGTGTATAGAGTAGGGTGTCTTTTTGATGATCTCTAATTAGTATCTCTTGAAGATCTACACTATTGAATAATGTAAAGCCCACTTTGCCAACTTTGACTTCGGTGCCTAAAGTAGATGAAAGTGAAATGGTGGCTTTTTGAACCAGTTTATTTTGAACCCATGGAATTTGAATAAATAAATACAATAGCAATACTAAGCCTACTATTGAAGCGATAAAAATTCTAATAAAACGAAGCTTGTTGGGGTGCAAAATCTGTTTTTGTAAAAATACAAAAAAACACTAGAACCCTGCTACGCTATCATCGCCTCTTTTATCCCCAGCTGCTTGTTTTTTCCCATTATCTAAGATGACAACACCATCCATTCTACCAAAGTATCCTCTTTTTGCAGTGGTATAACCCATTGCTTTCAATGCTTCAATAGTTGCTTCAGGAAAATCTACTTCAAATGAAATATTATCAGGCATCCATTGATGATGGAATCTAGGAGCGTCTATTGCTGCTTTTAAGCTCATTTTATGATCTATCATATTAACTAAACCTTCATACACTTGATTAGGAATAGTAGTACCACCTGGGGTACCAATGCTTAAATAAGGTTTGTTATTAATAGTTACAAGGGTAGGTGTCATAGAGCTTAACATTCTTTTACCAGGCTGAATAGAATTGGCTTCACCACCTATAGCGCCATACATATTGGGTACTCCTGGTTTAATGCTAAAATCGTCCATTTCATTATTCAATAAAAATCCTGCACCAGCAACAATGGTTTTATTACCATAGGTATCATTCAAAGTTGTAGTAATTGCAACCATATTGCCTTTTGAGTCTATCACACTAAAATGAGTTGTTTGTTCACTTTCATGTACTTTGCCAGCTTGTATATTCTTACTTTGACCAGCAATACCTACTTTATAGTCAGCCATTCTTTGTTGTGCATAGGCATTACTAATTAATGTTTTGGTTGGGACTTTATAGAAATCTGGATCACCCATATGTTCTGCTCTATCGGCATAAGCTCTTCTTTGTGCTTCTGCCATTAAGCTAACTGCTGCAGGGCTATTAGCCCCCATTGCTGAAACATCATAAGGTTGGATCATTTGCATCATTTGTGCAATTAAAATTCCTCCACTACTAGGTGGAGAAAAGCTAATAATATGATGTCCTCTATAATCAAACTCTAAAGGAGTTCTGTATTTTGGTTTATAGTTTTTTAAATCTTCTAAGCTTATAATACCCTTGCTATAAGCCATTTCTTTTACAATCAAATTAGCAGTCTCACCTTCATAAAATCCTGCCAATCCATTTTGCTGTATACGCTTTAAAGTGTTTGCTAAATCTGTTTGTATTAATGTGTCTCCGGCTTTCCATTGTTCTTTTTGAGTAAATGCACTTGGTGCCGAACTGTTCTTTAAAAATTGTGCTCTGGTTGCATTTAAACCTCTTGCTTCTTTTTCGGTAATAACATATCCATAGGCAGCTATTTCAATAGCTGGTTGGATTAATTTAGCCATCGGAAGTTTAGCATATTTAAGAATTTCAAACATGCCAGCCACTGAACCAGGGATACCACTTGCTGAAGCACCATCTCTTGAAAGTGTGTTCGAAGGATTACCTGCTGAGTCTAAATACATATCTCTATGACCCTTACTTGGAGCAGCTTCTCTAAAATCAATTCCCATTAATTTACCATCTGCATTTCTTGCTAACATAAAACCACCACCACCAATATTACCAGCACCAGGATGCACCACGGCCAAACTAAATTGGACTGCAATAGCTGCATCATAAGCGTTTCCACCATCTTGCATGATTGCAGCTCCAACCATACTAGCTAAAGGGTGGGCACTAGTCACAGCAGCATGGTCAAATTCCGCTTCTTTTACCAATTGGTAATTATAAGGGTTGATTTGAGGGTGTTTTTTAAAGAATTGTTGCGTACTACCAGTAATTGCGTTTACTGTTAATAGAAGTCCAATAAAAATGCTTGTAAAGGTCTTATTCATATTCACCATTTGAAACGTTAAATTACTTAATTTTAAGCTTATTCTTTAGATATTTTTATAATAAAATTAAACTTCATATGAATCAAGTGGTAGCGAAATTTAGAGGAATCTTTATATTGGCAATTTGCCCCATTTTGGCATTTGCGCAAATTCAAAGTCCTGCTGAATTTTTGGGATATCAAGTGGGTACAAAATTTACAAGACATCATCAAATTGTTGGCTATTTTAATGAAGTAGCAAAAGCTCAACCAAATAAAGTAAAGTTGATTCCTTATGGTAAAACCAATGAAGGTAGAGATTTGTTGGTTGCCGCAATTAGTTCACCAGAAAATATTGCGCAACTAGATAATATTAGAAAACACAATATAGGATTAACAGAAGGTACTGTAGAGGATACCAAGCAACCTGCTATTGTTTGGTTAAGTTATAATGTACATGGTAATGAACCTGCTTCTTCTGAAGCTGCTATGTTAACATTATTTGCACTAGTAGATCCTACTAATAAAAAATCGGCAGAATGGTTAGAGCATGTTGTGGTGATGATAGACCCTTGTATTAATCCTGATGGTAGAGATAGGTATGTGAATTGGTACAATAATGCAGTTGGGGTGAATGCATTCAATGCAGATCAACAAGCAAGAGAGCATATGGAACCATGGCCTGCTGGCAGAACCAATCATTTTAATTTTGATTTAAACAGAGATTGGGCTTGGCAAACACAGTTAGAAACACAACAAAGAATTCCATTGTACCAACAATGGTATCCTCAAGTGCATGTTGATTTTCATGAGCAAGGATATAACGAGCCTTACTATTTTGCACCTGCTGCAGAACCGCTACATGTTTTGTTGACACCATGGCAAAAAGAATTCCAAGACCAAATTGGAAAGAATCACGCAAAATATTTTGATCAAAACAA
>CAZXWT010000030.1:0-9972 GCA_964644475.1 uncultured Sediminibacterium sp.
TGATAATCTTGTTACCCCTCAAAAGGTCGTTGGTAACAGGAATATATTTACTTGCTGCTTCACTGGTGCCACTGCTTAATGCAAAGTATTTAATCTTGCCCGGCCAACAAATATCTTCTTGGCCTTCTAAGGTTTTGTGCCACCACTCTGTATAAATTTTATTGTAATTATATACAGGAACGCTTTCTTGAAAACGTTTTACAGCACCTCTTCTTTGTAAAATTTGTTCGAAACCAAAACGTTGACCAAATTCGGTGTAGCGTGCACGACGAAGCAACTTTTTGAGCACACGCAACTGAGATCTTTTGGGACTTCTTGGAGGAATTCCCAAAGCTTGTGTAATCGATTTTGGCAAGTTAATCTCAAATAATGGCATCTATCACAAAAATAGGAATGTTATTCCACCAAACGAAGTTACTTTTGCATTATGATAAAAAATACTTTATTAGATGCAGTAGCTGCTGGCGCAGTTGAGTTAAAAAAATTTTTTAACGGAACATTCACAGTTGAAAGCAAAGGAAGCTTAAACGATTTAGTAACAGAAGCAGATCATGCTTCAGAAAAAGCCATCTTTAAAGTAATACAAGAAGCACATCCAGATCATTTTATATTAAGCGAAGAAACAGGAGAGATCAAACAAGATTCTAATTATAAATGGATCATTGATCCAATTGATGGAACAATCAACTTTGCTAATGGTATTCCTATTTGTTGTGTAAGTATCGGTGTTGAAAAAGATGGAGTGATGATAATGGGTGCTGTGTATAATCCTTTTATGAATGAATTATTTTTTGCCGAAAGAGGAAAAGGTGCAACACTAAATGATCAAAAAATTAGTGTAAGCGATGAAGACAATTTATTAAAAAGTTGTTTGGTAACAGGCTTTCCTTATCAATACTTAGATTCACCAAATGGTCCCTTACAAATTTTTGAAAAACTCATTAGAAAAGCTATTCCTGTAAGAAGATTAGGTAGTGCTGCTTTAGATTTATGTTGGACTGCTGCTGGAAGATTTGATGGTTTTTACGAACACAAATTACAAGCATGGGATAGTGCTGCAGGATTTTTAATAGTGGAAGAAGCTGGAGGAAAAGTGACCGATTTAAAAGGAAATGCGTACAACCCTTACCAGCCCGGCATTATAGCAACTAATGGAAAAATCCATAGTGCATTAGAAGCATTAGTGAACGGAGGAGATTTATAATTATTAAATAGTAAATATGTCTGAACAAAGAACAGAAATAGAAAATTTAGGAGAGTTTGGATTGATAGATCATTTGACTAAAAACTTTGAAATACAAAACGCTTCAACCGTTTTGTCAATTGGCGATGACGCTGCTGTGATAGATCATTTCGGCAAACAAACTGTAGTAACAACAGATATGTTATTAGAAGGCGTGCATTTTGATTTAATGTATACTCCCTTAAAACATTTGGGATATAAATCTGTGGTGGTGAATTTGAGCGACATATATGCGATGAATGCAACCCCAACACAAATTACCATTGCCATTGGTTTTAGCAATAGATTTAGTGTAGAAGCACTAGAAGAGTTTTATGAAGGTGTTCAAATTGCTTGTGAAAAATATGGTGTGGATTTAATTGGCGGTGACACTTGTTCTTCTCAAAAAGGATTGGTGATTTCTGTAACAGCAATAGGAGAAGTAGCGCCAGATAAATTTATCAAAAGAAGTACGGCAGAAAGCGGTGATTTAATTTGTGTATCAGGAGATTTGGGTGCGGCATTTTTGGGGTTGACTTTAATGGAAAGAGAGAAAAAAATATTTTTAGAAAACCCACAAGTACAACCCAATTTAGAAAACGAAGACTATATCGTAGGCAGATTATTAAAGCCTGATGCAAGAAAAGATATTATAGAGTTGTTAGAGCAGATAGAGGTGAAACCCACAGCCATGATGGATATTAGCGATGGGTTAAGTAGTGAAGTATTGCATTTATGTAAACAAAGTGAATTGGGTTGTAGAATTTATGAAGATAAAATTCCATTACACGAAGCAACCAAAGCGGCAGCCTTTAAATTTGGTTTAGACGCAACTGTGTGTGCATTGAATGGAGGAGAAGACTATGAATTGATTTTTACCATGAAGCAATCTGATTATGACAAGATTACTCTACAAGAAGAAATAAGTGTGATAGGTTATATGTGTGATAAAGAAGAGGGTACAAAATTAATTACTAAAGGAGGTAATACACATAATATTACCGCACAGGGCTGGAACGCATTTGCTTAAGCTAAATACATTTTAATGAATTGTCGATCTGCTGATAAACAAAGTAGATCGGCATTTTCATTTAATGCAATAGTGCCAGTGATATTTTTATGTTGCATTACCTTGGCAGGATAAAGAGAACACATTTTAATCGCCTCGCCCACATCAATTCCTACATGTTCTACTAAATTGTTAACCGACTTTAATTGTGTTAATGCAGATCCACTAAGGGTTCCAGCAGATTCATATTTATCGCCCACCAATTGGTGTTGATAAAAACCCGTACTGGTGGTAGTAACTGCGTCTGTGATACAAAACAATCTTTCTCCCATTATTTTTTTAGCAATTTGAATAGCGCTAAAATCTACATGGTATCCATCCGCCACCAAACTACACATGGCTGTTTTATGATTAAACAATGCTCCTACCACACCAGGAGCTCTATGTTGTAGAGGACTCATTGCATTGAATAAATGTGTAGCCACTTTAATTCCATCATTAAAAAAAGATAAAGCAGTATTGTAGTCGGCATTGGTATGACCAGCAGAAATAACAATACCTTTTGATTGAATTAAATCAATTATTTCTTTGGAACAAATTTCTGGAGCAACGGTGATCATGCCAATATATTCTGCACCATAATCTAATATTTTTCTCACTTCATCTATACTAGGTGCATGAATAACTTTTTCATTGTGTGCTCCTTTTTTGATAGGGTTAATCCAGGGTCCCTCAATATGCAAGCCCATACAACCCTTGCCACCATTCATTTTATATTCCCTTACCGCATCAATTGATGCAATAATAATTTCATTGCTCTGAGATGCAATGGTGGGTTGAAAATAAGCAGCACCTCCTGCAACACAGTATTCATAAATTTTTTGAATAGTATCTGCTGTTGGAAATTCAGAAAGTAATTTTCCTCCAGCGCCATAAATCTGTAAATCAATTAAAGCAGGAACCACCAAAGGATAAGCGTTTTTGTGATCGTATCCTTCTTTTTTGATTGCAATAATTTTTCCGTTTTCTATTTCTATCACCGCTTCAGAAATCCAGCTATTTCCAGTAAATAATTCTTGTGCCGAAATATATTGAGACATGGTTGTATAAGGTTAAGGCTTGTGTTTAATTATTGAATCACAAAAAAATCTGCATCCTTCCAAAAAGGAAATTGTGTTCTTGTATGATTGATTTCTTCTTTTTGTAATTGAATATGAAATATATCTTCTTCATGTGCACAGTGGTACAAGACTTCACCTAGAGGGCCCACCACCATTGAATCTCCGCTATGTGCAATATTGTTCCCGTCCACACCTACTCTGTTGACGCCAATGGTAAAACATTGGTTTTCTATAGCTCTTGCGGTTAATAAAGTTTTCCAAGCATGATTTCTTTTCTCTGGCCAATTGGCAACGTATAATAAAACATCGTACTCTTTTTCTACTTCTTCGCTTAATTGTTGACGTGCCCAAACGGGGAATCGAAGATCATAACAAATTTGTAAATTTATTTTCCAACCTTTTACGCTTGCAATTAATCTTTTGTTTCCAGGAGTGTAGTGTTGATCTTCTCCTGCAAAAGCAAACAAATGTCTTTTATTATAATATCCCAATTGTCCATTAGGTAATACCCAAACTAGTCGGTTATAATATTTTCCACCATCCACAATAATTAATGACCCGGTAATAATTGCTCTTTTTTCTTCAGAGAGTCTTTTCATCCAATCAATAGTGGCTCCCTCCATGGTTTCAGCAAACTTCTCAGGTTGCATGCTGAATCCGGTATTGAACATTTCGGGAAGGACAATAATTTCGGTATGCTCTTGGATATTTTTAATCTTTTGAGATAACATATCCAGATTAGCCGCTTTGTCTTCCCAATATAATTGGGTTTGTATGATGGTAAAACTTAATGTAGACAAGATCTTGATTTTTCCTTAGACTAAAGATACATAAAACCTTATGGCGTAAATCATGTAAACATCTATGGCTTCCTGTTCAATTTTTGAAGAATAGGCTGAATTAACTGTGGCTCAAAGCCTCTTTGGTACAAAAAAGCCTGTGTCTTGGCCATTTTGGAAAGACCGCGCTCCCCCTTTAAGCTATTCCATTTCTTAATGGCAAGGGTTTCGAGGGTTTTTTCATAGGCATCCAGGTCAATACCTTGAAGTGCTTTTTTAATATTATAAGCGCTCACTCTTTTTTGTTTCAGGGCGTGGTTGATTTTTACCTTTCCCCACCCCTTAATTCTAAAGTGTCCCCCTGCAAATTGTACCGCAAAACGCTCCTCGTTTAAAAAGTTTTCTGAAATTAAATTAGATAGTATTTCCTCTACTTCATCCTTCGACATTCCGTACTCGTACAATTTGTCGCGCACCTCTTGTTGGGCCCTTTCCTGATACGCGCAAAACCGCTTAATGCTTGTAATTGCTTGATCTTTTCCGAGTCGCTTTTTTTCCATTAAAATGTAGATAAGTCTTGCTAAAATAGCTTTTTAATCTTAACAAATTGCATTAGTTTCGTCTTCATATTTATTAAAACTAGATCGCATGAAATTTATCGTTTCTTCTTCTTCTCTTTTAAAACATTTACAACAGATTTCTGGTGTAATTAACTCGAATACAGTACTGCCTATTTTAGAAGATTTTTTATTCGAAATAGAAGATAAAAAATTAAATATTATCGCAACGGATTTAGAAACGGTAATGCGTGTTCAAATGGAAGTGGAAAGCAAGGCAAACGGAAGAGTGTGTATACCTGCTAAAATTTTAATTGATTCTTTAAAAAATATCGCAGACCAACCATTGACTTTCAATATTGATAAAAATTATGCAGTAGAAATTACTAGCGATAATGGAAAGTATAAAGTAATGGGTGAAAATCCAGATAATTTCCCTAAAGAGCCTACAGCAGACGATACCACTGGTTTTAAGATGACTAGCACGGGATTATTAACCGCAATTAATAAAACATTATTTGCCGTGAGTGGAGACGACTTAAGACCAGCAATGACAGGTGTGTTTTTTGAATTATCTAAGGATGGCGTACAGTTTGTAGCAACCGATGCACATCGTTTAGTGCGCTATAAAAGATTAGACGCGAAAGCAACACAGAACGCCTCTTTCATTGTGCCTAAAAAGCCTTTGAACTTATTAAAGAATGCATTACCAGATAATGACGACAGCATTACTATTAGTTATAACAATAATCATATGTTTGTGGATCATGGATCAACTCAATTAATTTGTCGTTTAATTGATGCAAGATTCCCTGATTATAAAGTAGTAATACCTGCAGATAATCCATACAGATTAACTGTGAACAAACATGATTTTCAAAATGCATTACGCCGTGTAAATGTATTTAGTAATAAGAGCACCAATCAAGTTGCATTAAATATTACAGGAAATGAATTACAAATGGCCGCTCAAGACATTGACTTTAGTTTTGAAGGTAATGAACGCATGAGTTGTGAATACCAAGGAGAAGATATTCAAATTGCATTTAATGCAAAATTCTTAATAGAAATGTTAAGTGCTGCAGATACAGACGAAGTATTTATTGAATTATCAACACCAAGTAAAGCTGGATTAATCAAGCCTTCTGAGCAAGCTCCTGGAGAAGATTTATTAATGTTAGTAATGCCATTAATGTTAAACAGTTAATCTGTTTCAATAATATAATATTCTACCCCGGTGTTCGATACAACATCGGGGTTTTTTATTTAGATTTACAATACAAAAACAAAGATATGTTTGAAACCATCCAAAATTATTTTGAAACCATTCCAAGCGCACATCGCGCATTATTATTAGCTGGTGGAATTACGTTTTTTTGGTTGGTAGAAATAGCGGTTCCGCTATTTACTTTTAAGTACAATAAAATCAAGCACGCTGGCATTAATTTGTTTTTCACTTTTACTACTATTATAATCAATTTTGCTTTTGCATTAATTATGGTAAAAGCAAGTGATTGGGCAGTGGCGAATCAATTTGGCTTATTGCATATTGTTGTATTGTCTCCTATAGTTGAAGCGATAGCGGGATTATTATTATTAGATTTAATTGGCGCTTACTTAGTACACCTGATTGAACATAAAGTAAAATTTTTATGGAAGTTTCATATGGTACATCATGCAGATACACATGTTGATACAACAACAGGCAACAGACATCATCCAGGAGAGTCGGTGGTTAGAGCGGTGTTTGCAATCATAGCTGTTATTGTATTAGGCACGCCCATGTGGATGGTGATGTTATATCAAAGCTTGAGCGTGGTATTAACTCAGTTCAATCATGCGAATATTAAAATCCCTAAATGGTTTGATCAAAGTTTTGGTTATATCATTGTGTCACCCAATATGCATAGAATACATCATCATATAACACGTCCCCAAACGGATAGTAATTATGGAAATATCTTTTCATTTTGGGATCGCTTATTTGGCACCTATAACTATACCCCAATGAGTGAAATTGTTTATGGTTTAGATGTATTAGATAATTCAAAAGATGAATCATTGGCTTACCAACTAAAAGCGCCATTTGATCCAACAATAAAATCAGATTATTAATGAGTAGAATTGGTGCTTTCATTCCTGCGCGTTATGCAGCAACAAGGTTTCCTGCAAAGCTGATGCAGCAGTTAGGAGATAAAACAGTTATTCGACACACATATGATAATGCAAAAGCTACGGGTTTGTTTGACGAAGTGTATGTAGTTACTGATAGTGAAATTATTTTTGATGAGATTACCAAAAATGGTGGCAAAGCAATCATGAGTATAAAAACACATGAAAGTGGATCCGATCGCATTGCAGAAGCTATTCAAGATTTGGATATTGATATAGTAGTCAACATACAAGGAGACGAACCCTTTGTAAAAAGAGGTCCTTTAGAAAAAGTATTGGCATGTTTTGAAGACGCAACTGTACAAGTGGCCTCACTCATGCAAGTATTAGAAAACCCAGCATCTATAGGCGATCCTAATTATGTGAAAGTCGCGGTAGATAAAAAAATGAACGCACTCTTTTTTTCTAGAAGTGTGATACCTTATTTAAGAGATACCAATATTGCGCCAACTTACTATGAACATGTTGGTGTGTATGCTTTTAAAAAACAAGCATTATTAGATTTTACTAATTGGCCAATGTCTCCACTAGAGGCTGCAGAAAAAATTGAATGCCTAAGGTATTTAGAAAATGGAGTAGGTATCAGAATGGCCATTACAGATTATATGGGTGTAGAGATAGACACACCTGAAGATTTAATTAAGGCAGCACAATTATTAAATAAGTAATTCGTTTTTTAAAAAATTAATACAATGAATAAAGGAAAATTATTTCAATCCACAGTAGTTGCAGCATTGGCTGGATTTATTTTTGGTTTTGATATGGTCGTAATTTCGGGTGCAGACAAGCCTATTCAAGAATTATGGCATACTACTCCTTTGTTTCATGGATTTTTTATCATGTCAATGGCATTATGGGGAACTGTTGTTGGTTCTATATTTGCTGGCGCTCCAACAGAAAAGTTTGGACGTAAAAAAGTATTAATATGGTTGGGTGTTATGTTTGTTGCATCAGCCATTGGTTCTGCAATTGCTCAAGACCCCTACACTTTTTCTTTCTTTAGATTAATTGGTGGTATAGCTATTGGCGTATCTTCTGTTGCAGCCCCAACTTATATTTCTGAAATCTCTAATAAAAACAATAGAGGTAAGTTGGTGGGCATGTATCAATTCAATATTGTGTTTGGTATATTGGTGGCTTATTTATCTAATTATTTTTTAGCAGGCGTAGGTGGAGAAAACGATTGGCGTTTTATGTTAGCGGTATTATTAATTCCAGCGGCTATTTATACAATTATGACATTGGGATTACCAGAAAGCCCAAGATGGTTATTGTCTGTAGCAAATGACGAAACAGGTGCAAGAAAAACTTTAGAAACCATTGGTGTAGACAATATCGAAGAAACAGTACAAGAAATTAAAAAAGCAAATGAGGAAGAAAAACAATTTGGAACTGCTAATTTGTTTTCTAAAAATCATATCAAAATAATTTCATTGGCTTTTTTAATTGCTTTCTTTAATCAAGCATCTGGTATCAATTTCTTGTTATACTATGCACCAAGAATTTTAGAAGAAGCTGGTTTTGCAAAAGACAATTCTTTATTAAGTTCTATCTCTTTGGGCATGATGAACTTGGTGTTTACTTTTGTAGGTCTATGGTTAATAGATCGCATTGGCAGAAAGACCTTATTAATTATTGGCTCTTTCGGTTATATCATTAGTTTATCCATGGTAGCTTATGGATTTGTAGCACATAGTGCTCCTACTTTCATGTTAAGTTTTTTATTATTATTCATTGCATCACACGCTATTGGTCAAGGAGCGGTTATTTGGGTGTTTATTTCAGAAATTTTCCCCACTCCAATACGCGCGAAGGGACAGGCTTTCGGAGCAAGTATACATTGGATATTTGCAGCATTGATTACCTTAATCACTCCTGTATTTTTAGATAGTGAATATGGTATTTTTAAAGAAAATCCATGGCCTATCTTTGTTTTCTTTGCAGTGATGATGACCATTCAATTAATTTGGATTTTGGTAAAAGTGCCAGAAACAAAAGGTGTATCTTTGGAAGAATTACAAAAAAAATTAGCTCAATAAATTTAGGTATATGCAGTTCCGCAATTTTAAAATGGTCGACTATGTAGTGTATGGTCGTGGAAGTTTTAATCAATTAGATGAAATTATAGCACCAAGAAGAAAGGGTGATTTTCCCATGATCTTTTTTGTAGATCATTATTTTGAAGGAAAGCCATTGGCTGCTCGTGTTCCATTGAGAGGAAAAGATAAAATTGTATTTGTAGACGTAACGCATGAACCAAAAACAAAACAAGTAGATGCATTAGCTGCTGATTTAAAAGCAGAGTTTGGCCAAGTGAGCGGCATCATTGGTATTGGAGGAGGCTCTACAATGGATTTAGCGAAAGCGGTATCATTAATGATGACTAATCCAGGTTCTTCTGCAGATTACCAAGGTTGGGATTTAGTAAAACAAGCGGGTGTATATAAAGTAGGTATTCCAACTCTAAGTGGTACTGGTGCAGAGGTAAGTAGAACCACCGTATTAACAGGACCAACAAGAAAATTGGGAATGAATTCAGATTTCACTCCATTTGATCAAATTGTATTGGATCCTGAATTAACCAAAGACGCTCCGGTAAATCAACGTTTCTATACAGGAATGGATTGTTATATACATTGTATCGAAAGTTTAGAAGGAACTTTTTTAAATGAGTTTAGTAAAAGCTATGGCGAAAAGGCATTGGATCTTTGTAGAAAAGTATTTGTAGAAAAGAAAGAGTGGAATGATGAATCAGACGATCAATTAATGATGGCATCTTATGCAGGTGGTATGAGTATTGCCTATAGCCAAGTGGGTGTAGCACATGCGGTGAGCTATGGTTTAAGTTATTTACTAGGGACAAAGCATGGTATTGGTAACTGTATAGTGATGAATCATTTGGAAGAGTATTATCCAGCAGGTGTGAAGGAATTTAAATACATGGTGGAGAAGAATAATATTGAAATTCCTACTGGTATATGTGCCGGTTTAACTGAAGAACAATTTGATTCCATGATTAATGTGTCCTTGGGCATGAAACCTCTTTGGGAAAATGCCTTAGGAAAAGATTGGGAAAAAATTATGACTCGCGAAAAATTAAGAGCATTATACG
>CAZXWT010000031.1:0-1270 GCA_964644475.1 uncultured Sediminibacterium sp.
TCCATTGATAAGGATGCTTAGTATATGCTAAATTGCGCATTTTATGCCATGCATCTCCATAAGGCTTATTGATATAATGCTCTTTGAATTCTTCACAAACTACCTTACGTTGTACTTCTAAACTCTTTTCACTAAAGGCCAAAGACAACATACGATCACTCTCTAACCAAAAAGCTGTTTCAATATTTTCTGCAGGTAATTGACAATAATAATTGGTCAAATCATTTGTCGTATAAGCATTGTTTTCTCCCCCTGCTCTTTGTAAGGGCTCGTCATATTCTGGGATATTAATACTACCCCCAAACATTAAGTGCTCAAATAAATGTGCAAACCCTGTTTTGTGGGGGTTTTCGTCCTTAGAACCCACATTATATAGAACATTTACAACGGCCATAGGTGTACTGGTGTCCTGATGTACCAAAACCTTCAATCCATTATCTAGTGTAAAACGATCAAATTGTATCATAGAAGGGCAAAATTAGTCAAATCATTGTATACTAGATATATTAACTTTGCGGTCTAATTATTTGACTATGCAGTTGGAAACACTTTATCAAAGAGCCTTGAATTTCGAATACTTAACGAAGGAAGAGGGCATGTTTTTATTTGAAAATGCTCCTTTAGCTGAGTTGACTTATGTTGCAAATGAGTTAAGAAAAAAACAAGTGCCTCATGGAAAAGTAACATGGCAAATTGATAGAAATTTAAACACCACTAATGTTTGTATAGCTAACTGTAAGTTTTGTAATTTTTACAGAATTCCTGGTCATCCAGAATCTTATATTACAGATATGGATACCTATCGCAAAAAGATCAAAGAAACCATCGAATGGGGAGGAGATCAATTATTATTACAAGGTGGCCATCACCCTGAATTAGGTTTGGAATTTTATGCCAATTTGTTCAGACAAATTAAATCAGAATTCCCCACTATTAAATTACACACATTAGGGCCACCAGAAATTGCGCATATTGCTAAATTGGGTGGACATACACATACCCATGTATTAAAAACATTACAAGAAGCAGGCATGGATTCCTTGCCAGGAGCGGGTGCAGAGATTTTAGTAGACCGTGTTAGAAGATTGGTATCTAACGGAAAATGTGGTGCAGATGAGTGGTTAGAAGTAATGGCAGCAGCACACCAATTAAATATTACTACAAGTGCCACCATGATGTTTGGACATGTAGAAACCATTGAAGAAAGATTTATACATTTAGTGAGGATTAGAGAGACGCAAGATAGAAAACCAAAAGATGCAAAAGGATT
>CAZXWT010000031.1:1370-9774 GCA_964644475.1 uncultured Sediminibacterium sp.
AATGTGGTAAGCGCAGCGGGTGCTCCACATAGATTTACCTATAAAACTATCCAAGAAGCCATCAAAGAAGCCGGATTTGAGCCTCAATTAAGAAATCAGCAGTATGAATGGAGAGAATTACCTCAAAATATCCAAGAACAGGTAATAAATTACTAGTTGGCTGTAACATATTGAAGCTAGAAGCGTTCTATTTACAAAACATCCTTAATTCAAAGAATGACCGATATAGCTTACAATAACGCAGTAGATCAATACGCCGATGGCGTCTACCGTTTTATTGTGAAAAATATACAGCATGAAGAAGATGCAAGAGATATTGTTCAAACAGCCTTCGAAAAGCTTTGGATAAATCGTGCTACTGTAGACCCTCTGAAAATAAAATCTTATTTATTTACTATCGCCTATCACCAAATGATAGACCATATACGTAAAGTAAAAAAGTACTCCATTACAGATATTTACGAATCGGAAAATACCGAAGCTATTTATCAACCACAACACGAATTAAAACAAACCATTTTAAAAGCAATCAACGAGCTAAATCCAACGCAGAAAAGTTTGATCCTTTTAAAAGATTATGAAGGATATAGTTATCAAGAAATTGGGGAGATCATGAATTTAAGTGAGAGTCAGGTGAAAGTGTATATTCATAGAGCAAGATTACAATTAAAGGATAAATTAAGTCATTTACAAAAAGCAAGTGCTTAAATGAAACTGAATCAAGAAAACTACGAAACATATTTATTGTTGTATATCGACAATGAATTAACTGCTTCTGAAAGAGCAGCAGTGGAGGCGTTTCTTGAAGCTAACCCTCAATATACTAATGAATTTAAAGCATTGCAAAATGCGATCTTAGCACCAGAAGCAATTACCTTCCCTGACAAAAGCATGTTGTATCGATTTGAGGAAATGAATGCAACATTAGATCCCTCTTTTAAAAAATCTTTGTACAAGCAAACTAATTCAACGGGCAAATTAATTGAATTTAAAAAGCGCTATATAGCATATGCATCTATTGCTGCTATTACACTTTGGATGCTGATTGGTACAAGACAAGTTTTTAATACCACTACACCAATCTCTACAACAATAGAGGAGCAATCTTTGGCTTCTACTGAAAAAACAGTAAGTGAAAAGGATGAAGTGAAACAAGCACCTAATTTATTGGTTGCGCCTTCTACTAGATCCAAAACAAGTATTGTAAATAAAACAATGGATTCCCCAAAGGGTACTTTGGAGAATCAAACCAACAATACTTCTAACTTAGTTATCTATGAATCAGATGCTATTGCTTCAAACCAACAAACAAGCACTAAAGAAGCTGCACAAACAATTAACGAAACTCAAGTAAATAATAATAACTTAGTTACAGAAGCCAAAGTAGAAAAAGAAAGTTTTGAAGAAATCAATACAGACGACAATGATCGTGTGTTATATATTAGTAATATTGAACTAGATAGCGACAAGTTCAGAGGTATTACAAGAAAGTTGGGCGCCATTTTCAAAAGAAATAAAACAGAAAAAAATAAATAATAAGTTGATTATGAAAAAGATGATTTTACCCCTATTAGGCCTTTTTATCAGCAGCTCTGTATTTGCACAGAAAGACACTTTGGTTTCAATGAATCAGGATACTATTAAAATAGGCAGCTTTTTAATTATTAAATCTCAAGATCACAGTGCTAAGAAAGATTGGCAAACCATGATCGATCAAGGTGATTTTAAAAATACCCAAATTAAAATTGAAAGAATTAAAACAAAGAAAAAAGAAGTAAATACCAAATGGTTTACAATGGACTTGGGATTTGCAAATTATATAGATGCAACCAGCTATAAATGGGACCCGCAATTTACCAAGCCCGCTATTGGACCTGCTTTAACAGCAAAAAGCTTTCAATTGAATAATGGCAAATCTAGCAATGTGAATATTTGGATTGTGCAACAAAAATACAAGTTGAAAGAAAACTGGAATTTGAAATATGGATTAAGTGTAAACATGTATAATTTCAGATTTGAACAACCCATCAGCTACAGAAACAATGCCGCTTCTTATGTTTATTTAGATAGCAAAACATTTAAGAAAGACAAATTGTATACGAGTTATTTAACAGTACCAGTTTTATTAAACTACACTTCTTCTAAAAAAGGATTCAATATTGGTGGTGGTTTAAGTGTAGGTTATTTAATGAACTCTCGCAACAAACAGATAGACGGAAAGAAGCAAAAGTATAATGGCAATTTTAATTTGAATGATTTTCAAGTGGCTGGTATAGGAGAATTGGGAATTGGCAATATTAAATTATATACTTCAGTTAGTTTAACCAATTTATACGATAGTAAATTGTCAAAGCAATTCAACTATCCATTCGCTTTGGGTATTCGTTTTGGAAAATTTTAATCACATAATGGCTAATTAATTAGATACATGAAATCATTTTTTCTTTTATTGAACGCATTATTCATATTTACATTGAGTAACGCACAAGACACCATCAGGGTTGGCAATCTGGTTATTGTGAAACCTATTCAAGATAGTGTTACTGTAACGCAATATACCCCAAAGAAAAGAGCTACTGTGAGCTACCCAGCAAGAAGAAAATACAACAATACTAATAATAGAACCAGCTACTTTGATTGGGATTTTGGCTTCGCAAATTATATCGATAAGTCTCCTGTACTATTGTATACTGCTATTCCAAATAGCTTATACCCTCCCATTGCAGAAGCTCCGGCTTATGCTAATGCAAGTAGTTTAGCTTTAAATCATTTAAAGTCAAGTAATGTCAATCTTTGGTTTGTTCAACAAAGAGTAAAATTAATTAAGAACTTCGCAAGTTTACAATACGGAGTAGGTTTTGAGATGTTTAATTTTAGATTTGAAAAAAATATAAGCTTTAGAGAAGATGTGGCTGGCAAAATAAAATACGATAATGTTAATTTTAGCAAGAATAAATTATTCGTAAAATATTTAACCGTTCCAGTTAAGATCAACTTTAATTTAAGCCCCGGTGCATCTAAACCATTGCATGCAAGTATTGGCATGTCTGCAGGCTATTTATTAAAAGCAAGAAATAAACAAATTAGTACAGAGAGAGGTAAAGAAAAATATGATGGTACATTCAATCTCAATAATTGGAGAGTAGCTACCATCGGCGAATTAGGCTTTGGTAATTTTACTTTATACGGCTCATATAGTCATACCAATTTGTTTGATGAGCAACAAAGTATGTTACAAATGACTCCAATCGCAATTGGCATTAAACTAAGTGATCTTTAAACTAATTCTTGCGCTCCAAAATAAGGCTTCAATACCTCTGGTAATGCAATACCATTTGCGGTTTGATAGTTCTCTACAATGGCTGCAAAAATTCTTGGCAAGGCTAATGAACTTCCGTTTAAAGAATGCGTAAAATGAATTTTACCATTGGCATCTTTAAATCTACACTTCATTCTATAGGTTTGGTAGTTCATGAAATTAGACACACTACTTACTTCCAACCACTTTTCTTGTGCAGCACTGTATACTTCAAAATCGTAGGTAATTGCAGAAGCAAATCCCATATCGCCGCCACATAATCTTAATATACGGTAAGGCAATCCAAGACTGATCAAAAGTTTTTCAACATGTGCCACCATTTCATCTAGGACAGTTTCACTTTTTTCTGGATGAACAATTTGAATAATTTCCACTTTCTCAAATTGGTGCACTCTATTCAAACCTCGAACTTCTTTACCAAAACTTCCTGCTTCTCTTCTAAAACAAGGAGAGTAAGCGGTCATCATTACTGGCAAGTCAGATTCTTTTAAAATAGTATCGCGAAACACATTGGTAACAGGCACTTCAGCAGTAGGTATTAAATAAAAATCATCTTCAGTCGCGTGATACATTTGACCTTCTTTATCTGGCAATTGGCCAGTTGCAAAAGCAGATGCTGCATTCACCATAAATGGAGGTAGGTATTCTGTATATCCAGCTGCCGTATTAAAATCTAAAAAATATTGTACCAATGCTCTTTGAAATCTAGCGCCTTTGCCAATATATAATGGGAAACCACTTCCAGTGATTTTAGCCCCAGTTTCAAAATCTACTAAATTATATTGCTTAATTAAATCCCAATGCGCCTTTGCTCCCTCTACTAATTTTGGCACAACACCTCCAGTTTTCACCACTTCATTTTCTTCAGGTGTTTTACCCACTGGCACCAAAGGATGTGGAAGATTAGGAAGTTGCACAATAGTTTGTTGTAAACTAGCTTCTACTTCAGACATTTTAGTCTTTAAAGGATCTAATTGTGCTTTCCAACCCGTTACATTTTGTTTAAGCGCTTCTGCCTGCTCTTTTTCTCCCTTAGCCATTAAACCCCCAATTTCTTTGGAAGCTGCGTTCACTTTAGATTGTAAATCATCAAAAGCTGCTTGTAAAGCCTTTCGCTCGTCGTCTAAAGCAATCACGGTATCCACCAAACCAGGCTGGGGAAAATGTTTTACCCCTAATCTATCTTTGGCCAATTGGGTGTTTTCGCGCAAATAACTAACCTGTAACATGTTAAAAATATTTCGGCAAAGATAATCAAACCATTTATCAACGCCTAGATATACCCTACCTTTGCCTTATAAATTGAAAAAAAAGGATATGGCATCAATAGCAGACGATTTTCAGACTAGATGGTGGGATTTAGAGCGTAAATTAATGGAGCGTTTTGGCAAAAAACCAGATGTGGAGGCGATTTTATTTTTAATTGGCTTACAAGAAACAGGATTATCTCAAGAAAAGATAAGTAAAGAACAAAAACAAGATTTAATGCATGTAGCCATCTGTACCATTTTGTCTAGTAGCGATTATTATATAATAGAAGGTAAAGACCAGGATGGATGGCCCCATTTCAAGCAACTAAAGAACTTACCCATAATGAACATGATAGAGCAAGAGGCCTTCCTGAAAGACCATATTTTACTCTATTTTGATAACAATCAGTTCTAGTGGATTGTTTTTTTAGTGAATTTTACCAATCTTTGCAACAATTAAAAAATAGCATATGCAATTCCCAGCTGAGTTACGTTACACGAAAGATCATGAGTGGATCAAATTAGAAGGCAATACTGCCACTATCGGTATTACAGATTTTGCTCAATCTGAATTAGGTGATATCGTTTATATCGATATTAATACAGTGGGATCTAGTTTATCTGCAGAAGCTGTATTTGGTACAGTTGAAGCAGTAAAAACAGTAAGTGATTTATTTTTACCAGTTGCAGGTACTGTAGCTGAAGTAAATCCAGCATTGGCTGCACAACCAGAATTAGTGAATACAGATCCATACGGAGCAGGTTGGATGGTGAAAGTAACGGTAAATAATCCAGCAGATGTTGAAGCTTTATTGACAAGCGAAGCGTATGCACAATTGGTTCACTAAAAACTACCATGAAAAAATTAAGTAGCATTTGGCTGATTGCCGAAATTGCATTTATTTTTTACATGCTGAGTATACCTGGAAGCAATCTTCCTCGAATAAATTATTGGGGACAGGATAAAATTGTACATATAATTTTGTTTGGCTCTTTAATGTTTGCTGCACTGTTTCATTTTGATCAATTAGAAACGGCTTTCTTTAAAACAACCAGAGCAAGAGCGCTTACTATGATTGTATGTATTGTATATGGAATTGCTATGGAATTTTATCAAAAATATTTCGTGCCTTCACGAGGTTTTGAAGTGGCAGATATGTTAGCAGATGCAGCGGGGGTTATAGCAAGTTTGCCATTATACCAAAAAATAATGCGTCGCAAATAGTATGGGGATAGAAAAAGACATACAACAAACTAATTTCAGAAACGAATACCAGAAACTGGGTATCAATATCATGTACACGGCCAATTGGCTTAATGAAAAAATATCAAGTGTACTTTCACAAGAAGACATCACTCAACAACAATACAATATATTAAGAATACTTCGTGGAGCAGAAAAGCCATTGAGTACTTTACAAATAAGATCACGTATGTTGGATAAGATGAGTGACACAAGTAGAATTGTGGACAGATTAGTTGCTAAAGAATTAGTAGAAAAAAATACCTGCCCTTCAGATAAAAGATTAGTAGATGTAGTACTTTCTAAAAAAGGATTTGCAGTATTAGAAAAATTAGATTTACTTAATAATCATTTAGATTCACTGATGAAAGGCATTAGCGAAAAAGAGGCTAGCACATTAAATCAAATGCTAGACCAATTAAGAGACGCTTCAAAATAATCCTATTATGATTCAAAGAATTTTATATAGCCTGCTTTGTGTAGGTTTTTTTATTTCCGTAAATGCACAACCTAGTAAATCAGATAAAAATGTATTTGAATTTAGAGGTGTTTGGATTGCAACTGTTGAAAACATTGATTACCCAAGCAAAAGAGGTTTAAGCAATGAAGCGCAAAAAGAAGAATTTCTCGCATTATTAGACAGGCATCAGCAAAATGGAATGAACGCCATTATCATGCAAATAAGACCAGCAGGTGATGCACTATACCCTTCTTCATTAGAACCTTGGAGTGAATATTTAATGGGCAAACAAGGTCAAGGCCCTATTCCATTCTACGACCCATTGGTATTCATGATTGAAGAAACACATAAGAGAGGTATGGAATTTCATGCATGGATCAATCCCTACAGAGCAGTATTCAATATTAATAAATCAAGTGTTGCGCCAAGTCATTTGTCCAAAATGCATCCTGAATGGTTTATCAATTTTGAAGGAAAGAAATATTTTAATCCTGGATTGCCAGAAGTTTGGAATCATACCAATAAAGTAGTGGCAGATATTTTGAAAAGATACGATGTGGATGCCATTCATATGGACGACTATTTCTATCCATATAGGGTTCCCAACAAAGATTTTCCAGATCAAGCCACCTATTTAAAATATGCAAGAGGCTTAGATAAAGAAACTTGGAGAAGAAGCAATTGTGATACGATAATTAAACAACTGAATGCAACCATAAGAAGTATCAAACCAGGAGTACAATTTGGTATTAGCCCTTTTGGTGTATGGAGAAATAAATCAAAAGATCCAAGAGGTAGTGCCACAAGAGCAGGTCAAACCAATTATGACGATTTATACGCAGATATTTTATTATGGTTAGAAAAGGGCTGGATAGATTATGTAACACCACAATTGTATTGGGAGCACGGACATGCTTTAGCAGATTATGATGAATTAGTGCAATGGTGGAACGATCATACATATGGAAAAGCATTGTATATAGGTCATGGAATTTATAGAGCTGGAACCAATAGCACTTGGAGAGATCCAAATGAAATACCTTATCAAATTAAAAAATTAAGAGCCCTTCCCAATACCGGAGGCAGTGTATACTTTAGCAGCAATAGTTTTAAAAATAATCCCAATGGATGGAATGATAGCCTACAACAAAATTATTATAAGAACCCTGCGATACTACCTTCTCTAGTACCACAATACAAAATGATTGCACCAAGTATAGAAAAGAAAACAGCAACAAGTTTTCAAATAAATATGCCTAAGAATCTGCCAGTGAAATCTTTTGCTATTATTCAAAAAGAAGATGGCGTTTACAGTGTAGCAAGTATACTTGCAGCAGATAGTAAAATAGTGAATCTAAATGCATTAGGCATTAATAGAAAATCCGGGAATCAATATTGGTTAATTGCCATTGGATTACAAAATCAAATCAGTGAGTATATAAACATCCCTTAAAGGATTATTCAAATACGCGCTTCAGATTTAGGTTTTGATTAGCCTTAATAATCAATGGCACGTGTTCAACAACTGTCATGTCATTATCCAATCCAAAAGCTTTTTGATCGCTTTGAGCCAATTGCTTAATATTAAAGTAAGTGTCCATAATGAAGTCTTCTTTGAATGACAATTCATTTTCAATAGAGAAGAAACTTTCAATAATTACATAAGTAATATCAGCATGAAAATCTTTGCTTTTTAAAGATTCATACTTACTATAAATACCCAATTCCTGACACTCATTCAATTCTTGCATTACTTTCTTAAAGCAGATATTAATTCTTGGTTGAATTCTAAAACCAATTTTAAAATCTACACGCATTACTTTATCATCCACTAATTCACGAATAGAATATTCCATTCCATAAGGAGAGTCTGTTCTGTCAATATGTATAAACCAATATATGTCTGCGCGTTTTGGCTTACGATTTAATATTGAATCTATAATTCTATGTTCAATTTCTCTATGATTATTAGCTTTAGTTAAGTACACCAAATGCGTTGCATATTTGGGAACATCTTTGTCGGCACTTAAATCCGTCAATTGTTGTAAATAATCTTTCAACTTTACGAAATCCAAGTATCTATTGGTGATTTTTCTAGCTCTATGCCAGATCATCATCACAAAAATCATACT
>CAZXWT010000032.1:0-9664 GCA_964644475.1 uncultured Sediminibacterium sp.
TTGCACGATGAAAGGTCCGCAACATTACCCAATGGTGTTGCATTAGCTTATGATGGCTTGCAATTTTCCATTTAGAGTTAATTCTTTTTTTAAGTAGTATTACGCAATTTCGATGTTTGAAAATTGCTTATTTATGTTCAAATAAATAAGATGAAAACCCATTGGAAAGACTACTTTATTTTTTCCGAAAAAGAATTAAAAGCCATAATAGTTATTGGCGCTTTTATTTTAGTGAGCTCTTTCTTATCATTATTTTTTCCATCGAAGAAAAAACTAACTCATTTGTTTTATTTTGACCCCAATACAATAGATAGTGTTTCTGCCATACAATTGGGATTCTCTTCCAAACAGTTTACTACCGTCTCCAATTTTAGAAAGAAAGGAGGTAGGTTTTATACAGCCAAGGATATTTATAAATGGTATGGAGTGAAACAGGATTTATTGAATAAATTGTATCCTTATGTGCGTATAAAAGCAAGCCTTGGATCTTTTAAAAAGCACCCTAGAAAATGGTCTAAAGTACCAAGATTGGATATTAATAAAGCTGAGATAGGGGACTTTGAAAAACTTGGTTTTATCCCCACCAAATTGGCTGAAAGGATCATTAAATACAGATCATTTTTAGGTGGATTTTCTTCCCTTGGTCAGCTTCAAAAAGTATACGGAATGAATGAGTCCCTCTTCAGGAAATTAAGGCCTTATTTGAGTCTAGAAAAAGGGATACGATTAAAAATGCATTGGTATACAATGAATTACGTGCAATTAGAACAATTGGGATTATTTGAGCAAAGAGAAATTTGGCAAATTTTAAGAGATAGAAAAGAGCGGGGGATGGCGAAGTCTTGGGTCGAGATGGTGGTCCAATATGATCTGAGTAAAGAACAGGCCCTTGTTTTAAAAGAAAGGACAGATATACAGTAGCTGAATAAAGAAACCCTAAAAAAATTTGATTTATTAAAAATTATTCTTAGTTTGGATCTAGGATTTATTTCCTGGTTCCCGATTGCTTGCTTAAAAAAATCCCGCTTTATTGCGGGATTTTTTGTTTTGAGAATCTTGATTTTGTTATTGTGCTTTCTTGAATATTTGATTCACTGCACCACCCAACATTGGGAATTTTTCTTTTACAAATGCAGCAATGGTTTCGATAGATTGCTTTGCTTGTTCAGGAGTTACGCCAGCTTCTTTTACTAGACGATCAATTAGTTCTTGCATAAAATGTATTTTAATTTTTTAATAAAACTTTTTGTTAGGCCACTTTTAGTGTACTCAATTTACTTTTGTCAAACATTTGTTGAGCATATTCAACAGTTACATGAAACTCTTTGGTCTCAGTGCCTGGTAATTCAAACATGGCTTGTGTAAATAAACTCTCACAAATACTCCTTAAACCTCTTGCACCCAATTTGTATTCCATTGCTTTGGAAGTAATAAAATCAAATACAGCAGGATCAATGGTTAATTTGATTTTTTCAATATCAAATAAATGAGTGTATTGTTTGATTAAAGCATTCTTTGGTTCTGTTAGGATACTTCTTAATGTTTCTGCATCTAAAGGTTCTAAATGCGTTACAATAGGCAAACGCCCAAGCATTTCCGGGATTAATCCAAAGCTTTTGATGTCTTGCGCATTCACAAAACGTAACAAGTTCTTTCTTTGTAATTCTTGCTCGTCTTTATTTACACTAAATCCAATGGCATTGGTATTAATTCTTCTTGCGATGATCTTATCGATACCATCAAAAGCACCACCACAAATAAATAATATATTTTTAGTGTCTACTTTGATCATTTTTTGATCTGGATGTTTACGGCCACCTTGTGGGGGTACTAGTACTTCTGTACCTTCCAACATTTTTAATAAACCTTGTTGTACACCTTCTCCGCTAACATCTCTTGTGATAGAAGCATTATCACCTTTACGAGCAATCTTATCAATTTCATCAATATAAACAATACCTCTTTCAGCAGCTTCAACATCGTAGTCGCAGTTTTGCAATAATCTTGTAAGCATGCTTTCCACGTCTTCACCCACATAACCTGCTTCAGTGAATACCGTTGCATCTACAATTGCAAAAGGTACATTCAATAATTTTGCAATGGTTTTTGCTAATAAGGTTTTACCTGTACCAGTTTCTCCAATCATGATCACATTGCTTTTCTCAATTTCTACTTCGTTTTTAGCACTAGTAGGCAAATTGATACGCTTAAAGTGATTGTATACAGCAACGGATAATATTTTTTTGGCTTCGTCCTGACCAATAATATATTGATCTAAGAATGCTTTGATCGCAATAGGTTTTTGAATCGTTAAAGCTCCAGCTTTGCCATCTACTTTTTTCTGATGAAACTCTTTATCAATAATTTCATGAGCATGCTCAATGCAATTTTCACAAATATGACCTTCTTGGCCTGCGATTAATATTTTTACTTCGTCTCTACTACGGCCGCAAAAAGAACAATGTATGGTAGTTGATTTACTCATTTTCATTTTTGATTATTATAAAGATTTTGCAATCTTATCTACGATACCGTATTTAACTGCTTCTTCTGCGTTCATCCAATAGTCTCTGTCAAAATCTGACATTATTTGTTCCATTGATTTACCACAGTTCTTAGCTAGGATTTGTGCACCTAATTCTTTGGTTTTTCTAATTTGCTCAGCTTGAATTTCAATATCAGCACTAGTTGCTTGGAAATAACCGCCTAAGCTTGGTTGGTGGATCATTACTTCTCCATGTGGGAAGATGCTTCGTTTTCCTTTCTCACCCATGCTTAATAAAATAGAACCCATGCTTGCTGCCAATCCCATACAAATGGTATGAACAGGGCTTTTGATTAAATTCATTGTATCAAACATCACCATTCCAGAAGTTACTACTCCACCCGGGCTATTGATATAAAAATTAATTTCAGCTCCAGGTTTGTCTGCATCTAATAATAATAATTTTGTCACAATATCTTTTGCAGACTTATCATCTACCTGACCCCATAAGTAAATAGCTCTTTTCTCAAAAAAGATTTGTTCCATCTTTCTATTCAAAAAACTAGGAGCATTCTCTTCTTTCTTGTCTGCTTTAGTTTCTTCTTCGTCTTCCATTAAAAATGCGTTATTGATAATCATATATAGTTATTTTTTCACTTTGCGTGGGTTAGTTAATAATACTTCATCTACCAATCCGTATGCTTTTCCTTCTGCAGCAGTCATCCAGAAATCTCTATCACAATCTTTAGCTACAGTATCTACATCTTTATGTGTATGAATGGCAATTACTTCATACAGTTCATGTTTTAATTTCTTGATCTCTCTAGCAGTTATTTCAATATCTGTAGCTTGACCACCAATAGCTCCACTTGGTTGGTGTAACATGATTCTACTATGCTTTAATGCAGTTCTTTTACCTTCTACACCAGCACATAATAAAATAGCACCCATACTTGCAGCCATGCCTGTACAGATAGTAGCCACATCTGGACTAATAAATTGCATGGTGTCATAAATTCCTAAGCCTGCATATACACTTCCGCCCGGGCTGTTGATGTACATTTGAATATCTTTAGTTCTGTCGGTACTTTCTAAGAATAATAATTGAGCAGTAACAATATTTGCTACATAATCATTGATCCCTTCTCCTAAGAAAATAATACGGTCCATCATTAAACGGCTAAACACATCCATACTTGCTACATTCATCGGTCTCTCTTCAATAATGTAGGGTGTAAGGTTGGTTACACTGTTTTGGTATTGATGTAGTGTATTGCTACTAATTCCTCTATGCTTTACAGCATACTTTTCAAATTCTTTTCCTAAGTTCATATGTTTATTTTTCTAATGTAGTAAAGGTAAAACCTATTCCCCTAAGCTAGAGCAAAAAGGGTGCCAAACTTAACCGGTTGGATTAAAAAAAGCCCTCCTTTTTAATAGGAGGGCCTTGAATATCAGTTTATTTGGCTTTTGATAGCCTAAAAGAGACTAGTGCTTGTGATTCTGCAATTTCTCAGCAAATTTCTCAGCAGTAATTTTTTCTTCTTTTGCTGTCACAGTTGCTTCAACTGCTTGGAATAATTTGTCTGTGCTAATTCTATGGTAACTATCTTCTACAAATTTTCTGTCTTGCATCATTCTGTTTGCATAATCATCCATCCATTGGTTGTTATCGCCCATAGCGCCTAATTGGCCACCCATATAGCTTAATAATTGTTGTTTTGCAAAATCTTTTAAATCTTCTGCACCTACTTCAATTTTATGATCAGCAATCAACTGAGTGCTAATTAAAGTCCATTTTAATTGATCTTGGAATACTGGGTATTCTTTTTCTGCTTCTTCTTCGCTTCTTTGTTTTTCACCACCATTTTGTAACCAACGCTTTAAGAATGCAGTTGGGAAGTCCATCTTGGTGTTTTCAATTAAAGCATGATATATTTGATCATGCACTTGATTACGTGCTTGTTGATCATAATATCCTTCAATATCTTTTTTGATTGCTTCTCTAAATTCAGCTTCTGTTTTGATGGTTTGGTTAGGGTAGGTAACAGTGAATAAAGTTTCATCTAATGGCGCTTTTTCTACAATACCTACTTTAGTGATTAACACTTTAAAGTATTTATCAGAATCATCTTTTGTTAAACCTAAATCAGCTAAAATAATGTCTAATTCTTTTTCTTCAAATGCTTTGCCAATTTGAATGGTAACAGCATCGTCCTTCTTCTTGCCAATGAATTCTTTTCTAATTTTTGGTGCAAAATATTTAATTAATAAAGAATTATCTTTTGATAAACCACCTTCAATTTCATTACCAGACTTATCTGATTCAGTGAAAGTTACATTCAATACATTTTCTTCTGATTCAGCCACTTCAGGCTCAGTCATATTACCATTACGAATTTGTAAACGCTCCACTTCTGCTTGAACCATTTCATCTGTTACTTCTATCTTGTAACGAGTTGCTTTAATGCCTTTTGTATCAATAGTAAAACTTGGCTTTAAACCAACTTCAAAAGAAAATGTATAATCTGTTTGTTGATTTACATCCATTGATGGGAACTCAGAAGTCACTGGTAATGGTTGTGCAAATATTTCTAATTTTTCTTTAGCAATATATTGGTTCATTTCGTTTTCTACTGTCTTAATCACTTCGTCTTGAAAAACTGATTGACCATACATTTTCTTGATTAAACCTGCAGGCACCATTCCTTTTCTAAAGCCTGGGATATTTGCCGTTTTGGCATATTTCTTCAAACTCGTTTCATACCCTTTTAAATAGTCTTCTTTAGTAAGGGTCACCGTTAACTTGTCATTTAAAGGTGCAATGTTGCTTCTTGTTATTGTTGCCATAAAGTTGAATTTCTAGTTTTTCTAGTGTTTAAGGGGGGCAAAGGTAATAAAAAAAGGCCTCAAATAGGGCCTTTTTTCTAAAATAGACCCTCAAAAGGGCCTTTGTGCGGATGGAGGGGGTCGAACCCACACGCCTCGCGGCGCTAGATCCTAAGTCTAGTGCGTCTGCCAATTTCGCCACATCCGCTTAGGGGTTGCAAACTTAATTGATTTTTTTAATTTTTGGGAAGTTTTTACAGCTAAACAATCAGTGCAGCTATTTTCTCTAAGTAGACTTGATCAATTTCATCAAAATGAGCTAAATGCTCACTATCTACATCTAAAACTCCTGCAATCTTACCTTGGATAAAGACAGGTACTACAATTTCAGATTTGGAAGCACTACTACATGCAATATGTCCAGGAAATTTCTCCACGTCTTCCACAATGAGTGTTTTTTCAGCAGCCCAAGCAGCTCCACAAACACCTCTACTTTTTTTAATTCTTGTACAAGCAACAGGTCCTTGAAAAGGTCCCAAAACCAATTCATCTTCAATGATCATATAAAAACCAACCCACCACCAACCAAATTGTTCTTTTAATGCTGCAGCAATATTTGCTAGGTTAGCCACCTGGTTAGGTTCACCTTCTACCAAAGCTTTGATTTGTGGAATCAAAGATTCGTATTGTGCTTTTTTATCTCCTTTTGTTATGTGTAGATCTTCTGCCATTATGCTTGTTTATTCAAAATATTTTTTAATTCTTTCTTTTCAATTTTTGCAACAAAAACAATAAATAGTACCAATAAAATACTTGCAAATAAATAATTGAATGGTTGATTATTGGAAACCATGTGTACCAAATTATTTATACCGTATAATAATAAACAGATTACAAAATAAGCAATCAGTTTTTTTGTTGCATAAGGTATTGGATATACTTGTTGTCCCCATTTATAACTCACTATCATCATAGTGCCATAACAGAAAAAAGTAGCCCATGCACTGGCCATATAACTAAAATGAGGTATGGCTATATAGTTAATGATAACAGTAATCAATGCCCCTAATAAAGTAATCCATGCGCCTGCCATTGTTTTGTTGCTTAGCTTATACCAGATACTTAAATTATAGTAGACTCCTAAGAACATATTGGCAATTAATAAAATAGGTACTACTCGTAAACCCACATACATGGCGGGGTTGCGAATAAATTGTTTCCAGATATCTAAGTATAAAACAACACCCAAGAACATGATACAAAGTGTGATCACAAAAAATTTCATGATTCTTGCATAGGTTTTAGGTGCTTGATCTGTAGTTGCTGTTTTAAAGAAGAAGGGTTCTGCGCCCATTCTAAAAGCTTGAATGGAGATAGTAATTAAAATAGATAATTTATAACAAGCTGCATAAATACCTACTTCCATTTTATTGGCTTCAACAGATCCTCCTGGTGCCCACCAGCCCAACATGATTCTATCAAAAGTTTCATTCACCATGCCTCCAAAACCCACTAAAATCAGCGGCAAAGCATATACCATCATTTGTGCCCATAATTTTATATCAAAAGAAAAACGTAGTGCACGAATCTCTTTTTGTAATAATAGTAACACAAAAATATTTTGAATAATATTAGCTAATAAAATATAACCCACTGCCCAATCTGTTTTGAAAGTAGTAGCCCAAAAACTTTCAGGATTTGCTTGAGCCAATTGTGGAATAGTGCTGATGAAAAAATAAGTAGCTGCAATATTTAAAACTATACCTCCCACTTTAATAAAGGCAAATTTCTTAGGTTGATCTGATAATCTTAATCTTGAAAAAGGGATGGTTGTTAATGCATCCAATCCAACCACCCAAGCCATCATGGTAATATATTCTGGATGAAGGTTTATTTGTAATAAAGTACTCAATGGTCCACTCCAAAATAGCATGGCCAAAACCACCAAACTAGTTACAAAAATCATGGAGAAGCTGCTGGTATGATAAATTTTCTCTTCGTTTTCTTTGGAGCCAAATCTAAAATAAGCTGTTTCCATTCCATGTGTAACAATCACATTTAGGAAAGGGATGAAAGAGTAAATAATGGACATTTCCCCGTATGCCGCCTCCGTAAACTTATAGGTAAGGTAAGGCGTCAACAAATAGTTGATAAACCTAGCGGCTATAGAACTCAATCCATACCATGCAGTTTGACCGGCTAATTTTTTAATACTACTCAAGGGGCTGAAATTACAGCTAAATTAGTGAAAATAGTTTTGTTTATCTTCATGGAATAAATCTTAGAAAATGAGGCTAGTTATACAGAGAGTTACAGAAGCCAGTGTAGTAGTGGAGGGAGCTGTTATTGGGGCAATACAGAAAGGTTTGATGATCTTAGTGGGAATTGAAGATGCCGATACGCAAGAAGACATAGACTGGTTAGCAGGTAAAGCCACCAATTTGCGCATTTTTGATGATGCAGAAGGGGTGATGAATTTGAGTGTGAAAGATATTGGGGGAGATATATTATTGATTAGTCAGTTTACTTTACACGCTTCCACTAAAAAAGGGAATAGACCTTCATATATTAATGCTTCCAAACCTCCTATCGCTGTGCCTTTATATGAATCAATGATAAAGACCTTGGAAAAAGAAATGGGTAAGCCAATTCAAACTGGAAAATTTGGAGCAGATATGAAAGTGAGTTTGTTGAATAATGGTCCAGTGACTATTATAATGGATTCAAAAAATAAAGATTTTTAAAATAACAATATGAGTGATATTACAATTCAAGCTGCACAAGAAAAAGTAGACGAATGGATCAAAACCATTGGAGTAAAATACTTTAGTGAATTAACTAATTTAGGGATCTTGATGGAAGAAGTGGGAGAGCTTTCAAGAATTATGGTGCGTAAATATGGGGAGCAATCTTTTAAAGGAAAGGAGGAAGATTTGGTACTAGGAGATGAGATGGCAGATATTTTATTTGTATTGATCTGCTTAGCCAATCAAACTGGGGTAGATTTGACCAAAGCTTTTGAGCAAAATCTTTTGAAGAAAACCAACAGAGACAAGGATAGGCACCAAAACAACGAAAAATTACACCAATAGGCAATCTCGCCTTATATTTGCAAACTATGAGCAAGACGCCAACAGACAATACATTACAAGCGATTATCTCGCATGCTAAAGAATATGGATTTGTATTTCCAAGTAGTGAAATTTATGACGGTTTGGGTGCCGTTTATGATTACGGTCCCTATGGTGCTCAATTAAAGAAAAACATTCGTGACTATTGGTGGAATTCCATGACACAAATGAATGAAAATATAGTTGGTATTGATGCTGCCATTTTTATGCATCCAACTACATGGAAGGCGAGTGGACACGTGGATAGTTTTAGTGATCCATTGATAGATAATAAAGACAGTAAGAAAAGATACCGTGTAGATCATCTATTAGAAGCACATGCAGACAAAATGATCGAAAAAGGAGATCAAGCAGGAGCTGATAAATTGTTAGCTGATATGGATGCTTTATTGGCTAAAGATGATTTTGCTGGATTGAGTCAATTAATCGTTGATCATAAAATTGTTTGTAGCGTAAGCGGAACAGGCAATTGGACAGATATACGTCAGTTTAATTTAATGTTCTCTACAGAATTAGGTTCTGTTGCAGAAGAAGCAAGTACTATTTATTTAAGACCAGAAACGGCTCAGGGTATTTTTGTGAATTTCTTGAATGTACAAAAAACTGCAAGAATGAAAATTCCTTTTGGAATTGCACAAACTGGAAAAGCTTTTAGAAATGAAATCGTGGCACGTCAGTTCATCTTTAGAATGCGTGAATTTGAGCAAATGGAAATGCAATTTTTTATTAAGCCAGGCACACAAAAAGAATGGTACGAGCATTGGAAGAACGAACGTATGCAATGGCATTTGAGCTTAGGCATTGATGCTAAAAAATATAGATTCCATGACCACGTTAAGTTAGCACACTATGCAGATGCTGCATTAGATATTGAATATGAATTTCCATTCGGTTTCAAAGAAGTAGAAGGTATTCACTCAAGAACCGATTTTGATTTAAGTAGACACCAAGAGTTCAGCAAAAAGAAAATGCAATATTTCGATACCGAAATTAACCAGCATTATATTCCTTATGTTATTGAAACATCTATTGGTTTAGATAGAATGTTCTTATTGATCTTATCAAATTCTTATGAAGAAGAAACGATTAATAAAGAAGATGGCACCACCGATTCTAGAGTGGTATTACATTTGCCTGCAAAAATTGCCCCTAACAAATTAGCAATACTTCCATTGACAAAGAAAGATGGTTTACCAGAAATTGCGAAAGAGTTAATGGA
>CAZXWT010000033.1:0-5384 GCA_964644475.1 uncultured Sediminibacterium sp.
GTGGAGTAATCCCAGGTTTTCATTGTAATACCCACTACTTCGTAGCCTTCGTTGTGTAGTAATAGGGCGGCAACTGTACTATCTATTCCGCCACTCATGGCTACTAAAACCTTTCCTTTTTTGCTCATATGCTTGGCCAGTTAAAAGTTGGCTTAGCACAAAAGTAACGAAAAATTACTACCTTCATATACTCAAAAAGTGTAAATAATAATTATATGATAAAGCTACAAGTCATCGGAAACTTAGGAAAAGACGCACAAGTAAACAATGTAAACGGAAAGACAGTAATTAATTTTAACGTTGCTCATACAGAACGTTATAAGGACGCACAAGGCAATCAAAAAGACAGAACTACTTGGGTAGATTGTTCTTATTGGACAGATAGAACTGCAGTAGCTCCATATTTAAAGAAAGGTACTCAAGTTTATGTAGAAGGAACTCCTGATGTAAGATCTTATACCACTGCTGATGGCCGTCAAGGTGCATCTTTAACTTTAAGAATTGCTTCTGTACAATTATTAGGTGCAAAACCTTCAGGTGGTTCATCTGATAGTGCTGCTCCTTCAAATTATACACCAACAGCTGCACCAAGTGCTTCTGATGAATCGATGGATGATTTACCATTCTAGTGTAGGATGAATCAACGCATTTTTAATTATAGCGAATTATATCAGTTTGCATTACAAGTTTTTACTAGCATCGGTTGTTCCAACGAAGATGCTAGTTTAGCTACCAGTGTACTATTGTCTGCGGATTTAAGAGGCATAGATAGTCATGGTATTGCTAGACTTGTTGGTTATGTAAGGTTATGGGAAGTTGGTAGAATTAACGCGAATCCTCAAATTAAGATTGTACACGAAACTCCCTCTACGGCTGTTGTTGATGGTGATAGAGGTTTAGGATTAATAGTAGCTCCTAAAGCTATGGAAATTGCTATGCAAAAAGCAAAGCAAGTAGGAACAGGATGGGTGAGTGTGAAAAATAGTAATCATTTTGGTATTGCTGGTTATCATGCAATGATGGCCTTGGCAGAAGATATGATTGGTATGGCTATGACCAATGCAAGTGCACTGGTGGCTCCAACCTATGCTGCTGAAAAAATGTTGGGTACCAATCCTATTGCAGTGGCTATTCCTGCTGGGAAAGAAGCACCTTTTGTTGCCGATTTTGCGACCACTACTGCTGCTAATGGTAAACTTGAAATTGCTCAAAGAAATAATCAACCCATCCCAACTGGTTGGGCACAAGATGAAAATGGTCAATCAAGTAATGATGCACATATCTTAAAGAAAGGGGGTGCATTGTTGCCATTAGGTTCTGAGAAAGAACAAGGGAGCCATAAAGGATATGCACTAGGATCTATTGTAGATATTTTTAGTGCAGTGTTGAGTGGTGCCAGTTTTGGCCCATGGGCACCTCCATTTCCTGCCTATGTGCCTATTCCAGAGAATATGCCTGGAGAAGGGCTAGGTCATTTTATAGGGGCCATGCGTATCGATGCATTTAGACCAGCCGAAGACTTTAAAACCAATATGGATTTGTGGTTGAATAGATTCAGATCTGCCAAGCCAATGCAAGGGCAAGAAAAAGTATATGTGGCAGGGGATATTGAAAGAAATATGGAAGCTACAAGAATGAAAAATGGAATACCCTTAGTCGAAGAAGTGGTAAAAGATTTAGAAGCATTGGCAACTAAATTTAAGCTCTCTATTTAAGGCAAGACTAACGCATGTTTGCGATATAATTTTTTACCTTTGCCTCTCTAATAAAGTTTGTTTATGAAGATAATGAAGTTCGGTGGTACCAGTGTTGGTAAGCCAGAAAGAATGCATCAGGTTTCTCAGTTAATCACAAAAGATAGTGAACCAACTATCGTTGTATTAAGTGCATTAAGTGGGACAACCAATAGTTTAGTGGGTATTAGTGATGCATTGGCAAAATTAGATAAACAGGGTGCGGTTACCATTATAGATACATTAGAAAAACATTATCGTTCATTTATTCTAGACCTTTTAAAAACAGAAGAATTAAGAGCTAGAGCAAATGGTATTATAGATGAGCATTTTGAATTTTTAAAAATCACACAAAGAATTTCTTTAAGTGATGCATTGAATAAAGATATTTTAGCTCAAGGAGAATTAATGAGTACTAAGTTGTTCTCTTTATATCTTGAGCAAGAAAAAATTGAGCATGCTTTAATTCCTGCATTGGAATTTATGCGTTTGGATGTAAATGAAGAACCAGATTTAAATGTGATAAGAGAAAAATTACAAACGGTTTTAGCTGCGCATCCAACTAAAAAATTATTTATCACACAAGGATATATTTGTAGAAATGCAAAAGGGGAAGTAGATAATTTAAAGAGAGGTGGTTCTGATTACACTGCTTCTTTAATTGCTGCTGCAGTAAAAGCTTCTGTTTGTGAAATTTGGACAGATATAGATGGAATGCATAATAACGATCCTCGTGTGGTTGACAAAACTGTGGCGATTGAACAATTAAGTTTTGATGAAGCTGCTGAATTGGCTTATTTCGGTGCAAAAATTTTGCATCCAACATGTATTTGGCCTGCTCAACAAGAAAATATTCCTGTTAAATTATTGAATACGATGCAGCCTTCTGCAGCAGGTACAGTTATTAAAAAAGAAGCTGGAACGGTTGGCGTAAAAGCAGTAGCTGCAAAAGATGGTATTATTGCTGTCAAGATCAAGAGTAGTAGAATGTTATTGGCCTATGGTTTCTTGAGAAAAATATTTGAAGTATTTGAAAAATACAAAACGCCAATAGATATGATTACTACTTCAGAAGTAGCGGTATCTGTAACTATTGATAGCGACCTTCACTTATCAGAAATAATAGAAGAATTAAGCAATATTGCGTCTGTTGAAATTGAAAAAGATCAAACAATTGTTTCTATTGTTGGTAACGAAATTGCGCAGACAGATGCTGTATTAAAGAAATTATTTGATGCTATCAACGAAGTGCCTGTAACCATGGTTAGCTATGGAGGAAGTCCTCATAATATTAGCTTATTGTTGCCAAGTTCATTTAAGACTAAGACATTGCAGTTAATCAATAAGGGTTTGTTTAATTTATAAACTAGCTCCAAGAGTAATAAAATAATTGGTTGGGTCACCTGGTAAAGCACCTGGTCCTGGGTAACCTCCTGCACGTCTTGTAAAATATTTTGCGTTAAAAATATTATTCACACCTGCTTTTGCCTCGAAATTTTTGAAAAATTTAATACTTGCAAATAGATCGGTAATGGAGTAGGAGGGTATTAATCCTGTGTTACCATTAGCACTTGGATTTAAAGTATTGTTAGCATCACTAAAACTTGAACCTACATAACTAATTTGTCCCGTAATCATGAATGGACGAATCCCAAAACTCATTCCGGTTCTTAGAATATCTCTTGGAGCATTTTCAACGCTCTTATTTTTAGTACTAGCGTCTAAATGGTTACCACTATATCTTGCATCGGTATATGCGTATGAGGCAAATACAATACAATCTAATCGGTTGCTTTGGGTGAATGCTCTAATTGGATTTACTTCTACATATCCTTCAAATCCTTTACTTTGACTAGCGCCAACATTAGTGATGAATCTATAATTCTTTCCATTTGGTATGATGGTTCCAATACGATTATTGTATTGTAAGTAAAAGAGACTTAAGTCAAATTGAAGAAATGATTTAACCTTTCCTCTATAACCAAAATCTACATTAAATCCTTTTGCATCTTTTAAATTGGGATCCACTATATCGGTTGTAGGTGGGGCTTGTAAATTGGCAAATTGAATAGGTCTATAAGCTTGTGAAATATTAGCATAAAATTCTGTGCTTTTACTTATATGGTATTCTGTTCCAATTCCCCCTAATAAAAAACTTCTACTTCTTTGGATATTCTGTAAAGCAATTACTTGCCCGTTTGTTATTCCATTTCGCCCAGAGGCAATTCCTTCAAGCCATTCATATCTAATACCAGGGATAAGATAAAATTGATTGGTAATTCTAAAAATATTTTCAACAAATCCTGCTAGGTTATTAGATACAAATGAAATATCTCTTGGAAAAATTCCATCAATACTTATATCGTAATTAGAGCCGGTAGAACCTTTGCCATCTGCCAAACGTTTTGTAGTTCCAGTATACAATCTTATGCCAGCAGAAATAGTGTTTTGTAATTTTCCTAATGTATAGTCTGTAATTATTCTACTCTCTAATCCGTAATTTCTATACTTGTCTAAATTTACTAAACGATTATTGTATTGAAGTGTGGTAGGGCTGATACTGTCTTTGATATTGATAGGTTGTAAAAAGCCAACACTGTTTCGATTACCAATGGTTCCATAAAGTTTGGTATTCCATCTAGTATTATCATTTATTTGATAATTAAAGATCAGTGCAGGAGTGGTCCAAGTAATATCCATCCAGTTTCTTGCTCTAAGACTTTGCTTAGGGTTGTTGATAATTTCTTGATCAGTTAAGCCACCTGCTTGTTGAGACCTTATATGAGATTGCATAATCTCCAATGTCAAAGATGTTTTCGGATTGAAATGATAGGTGATAGTTCCATATGCTGCTTTTGAATCAAAGCCGCTATTATTTCTCCAACCCATTCCTGATCTATGATCTAAAAAACTGTAATAATTTATATTCCCTTTTTTTCCTCCAATTGCACTAAAACTATTGCTTAAACCAAATGAACCAAAGCTTTGTTGTCTTTCAAATGCTATTGGCTTTGTTATTTCGGAACCATTTTTAATAATATAATTGATCATCCCACCAAATTGAGGACCATATTGTAATGCTCCTTGACCTCTTACTATTTCCATTCTTTGAACTGCTTGTAATGGTGGGTTATAATATGCTTCAGGATATCCAAAAGGATCAGCAGCGATATCGTAACCATTTTGTCTTACATTAAATTCCCAACTTCTATTGGGACTTAGTCCTCTTGCAGCAATTCCAATTTGGATACCACTAGGGTCGCTTTCCCATACATGAATTCCAGGTACTTTTGCTAAAACCTGTCTCATAGTATTATTCACCACATTTCCTTGAACATTATTCAATACAATCAATGCATTTTTTTTGCCAGCATAAATATTGGTACCCACAATCTCAGGCATTTGCTGATAGTCAGATTTACTATTTCTTCCAACAATAGTCACATCAGGTAAACTTTTCACTTGAGTAGTATCAAGTTCTTTATTTTGTGAGTAAGAATATTGAAAAGAAATTAATATGATACTTAAAGCGATATAAATTTTATTCATTCCGTTTTTTCTTGAAGCGCAAAACTATTCTTCAAGAAAATGGGTTATTTGTGAAAAAGGGAAAAGCGATTTATGTTATCGGGAAAATTCAATACTAGAATT
>CAZXWT010000033.1:5484-6893 GCA_964644475.1 uncultured Sediminibacterium sp.
TTAAATAAACAACAAGGCATCGCCATAGCTGAAAAATCTGTATTTATCTTTAATCGCTTTTTTGTATGCTTCCATTGCTAATTCATAACCAGCAAAAGCACAAGTCATAATTAATAAACTTGTTTTAGGTAAGTGGAAATTAGTCACTAAACTATCTGCAATATTAAATTGGTAAGGAGGGTGGATAAAGTGATTTGTCCATCCTTCTGCAGGTTTTAATAATCTTTGTGCAGTAACGCTACTTTCCATTGCACGCATTGCTGTTGTTCCAATAGAGCAGATACGACGATTGTTTTCTTTTGCAGTATTTATAATTCTACAAGCTTCTTCGTCAATTCTAAAATATTCTGCGTCCATTTTATGTTTACTCAAATCTTCTACTTCAATTGGTCTAAAAGTACTTAAACCAGTATGTAAGGTTACTTCAGCAAAGCGAATACCTAAAATTTCAGATTTCTTAATCAATTCTCTGCTAAAGTGCAAACCAGCAGTAGGGGCTGCAACAGCACCTTCATGCTTAGCATATACTGTTTGGTAGCGCTCCTTATCTTCTTCGTCTGGCTTACGCTTAATATATTTAGGTAAAGGAGTTTCTCCTAAAAATTCTAACATTTTCTTGAAGCCTTCGTCGTCGCCTTCCCATAAAAAACGGATGGTTCTACCACGGCTTGTTGTGTTATCAATTACTTCAGCAACTAATTCTTCATTTTCACCAAAGTATAATTTGTTTCCTACACGAATCTTTCTTGCGGGATCAACAATTACGTCCCAAAGTCTGTTAGGTTTGTTTAATTCTCTTAATAAGAATACTTCAATTTTAGCACCAGTTTTCTCTTTTCGACCATACATTCTAGCAGGGAAGACCTTGGTATTGTTTACTACAAATACATCCTTATCATCATAGTAATCTAATAAATCTGAGAAATGACGGTTTTCCATATGACCGTTTTTACGGTTTACCACCATCAATCTGCTGTCTTCTCTTTTCTTTGTTGGGTACTGTGCGATCAAGTTTAGAGGTAGATCGTACCTGAATTGTGAAAGTTTCATTGTGTCTATTTTAAAATGATAGCCACATTAAGTAAACTACGGCCTTACGGGGCAGTACACTTCATGTTACGGCATGAAAATTATGGACGCAAATGTACAACATTAGCACTAATTTCGTGTTACTAAATAACTGTCTAAAATTTGGCTATTTCTATTAAAAAGTCATAGCTTTGCAAACAATTGTTAGTTTTTAGAAGGTATTGGTATTAAACCTATTAAACTATGCTTAGAGCTAAATGGTGGAAGATTTTATCCTTTGTACTCCTATTGTATACATGTACTTATGGATTTATTGTTGAAGTCCCAAAATTGGACGATAGAATGCAGGAGTCCATTCGTAATTTTTTCTTTCATGTTCC
>CAZXWT010000033.1:6993-9612 GCA_964644475.1 uncultured Sediminibacterium sp.
TTCAATTATTACAAGCAACACAAAACAATGGATTCATGGTGCAGAACGGAAAAATTTTCTTAGTAATGACTATTGTATCTATCATTTTAATTGGACTATTTTTATATGTAGCCAATATCGATAAGAAAATATCTAATCTAGAAAAATAATTTAAAACCAACTTTTATGTCATTAAATAATGAGTATAGCTTTTTTCAAAGTGTTGAGAAAAGTTTTGACAAGGCTTCTAAGTTCACTAAATGGGAGAAAGGTATTTTAGAACAAATCAAAGCTTGTAATAGTATCTATAGCATGCGCTTCCCTGTGAAAATGGATGACGGACGTATTGAAGTGATTGAAGCATACAGAATTCAACACTCTCAACATAAATCACCATGTAAAGGTGGTATACGTTTTAGTTTGGCAGTGAATCAAGATGAGGTGATGGCATTGGCTGCATTGATGACATACAAATGCGCTATTGTGAATGTGCCTTTTGGTGGAGCTAAAGGAGGTATTAAAATTAGCCCTCGTAGTTTAAGCCCTTATGAATTAGAAAAAATTACAAGAAGATATACTGCAGAGCTAGTAAAGAAAAACTTTATTGGTCCTGGTATTGATGTTCCTGCTCCAGATTATGGAACCGGAGAAAGAGAAATGGCATGGATTGTAGATACTTATCAATCTTTGAAGCCAGGTGAAATTGATGCTGCTGGTTGTGTAACTGGTAAGCCCATTTCATTAGGTGGTGTAAGAGGAAGAAAAGAAGCCACAGGATTAGGTGTTTTCTATGGTGTTAGAGAAGTTTGTTTAATGCCTGATGTGATGAAAAAGCAAGGTTTAGAAGTGGGTATTGAGAATAAAAAGGTAATAGTTCAAGGTTTAGGTAATGTGGGTTATTATTCTGCAAAGTTCTTTAGAGAACATGGTGCTAAAGTTATTGCAATTGCAGAATACGAAGGTGCTATCTATAATGAGAATGGTTTGAACGAAGAAGAAGTATTCCAACATAGAAAAGCTACTGGAAGTATCTTAAATTTCCCAGGTGCAAAAAATATCGAGAAGAGTAGTGATGCTTTAGAATTAGAATGTGATATTTTAATTCCTGCCGCTTTAGAAAATGTGATAGATGCAAACAACGCACCAAAAATTAAAGCAAAAATTATTGGAGAAGCTGCAAATGGCCCATTGACTCCGGAGGCAGATGAGATTTTTGCTAAAAGAGGCATCTTAGTTATTCCTGATATGTATTTAAATGCAGGTGGTGTAACTGTTTCTTATTTTGAATGGTTAAAGAATTTAAGCCATGTTAGATATGGTAGATTAGAAAAGCGTTTCACTGAAAATGCGAATATCAATATCTTAAATCAAATTGAAGAGTTGACTGGTAAAAAAGTAACTGAATCAGAAAAAAATATTATTGCACATGGTCCTGATGAGATCGATTTAGTACATAGTGGTTTGGAAGAAACAATGATCACTGCTACTAGAGAGATTATGCAAATTTGGAAAGACAATCCATCAATTCCAGATATGAGAACAGCTGCTTATGTTTGTGCAATTGATAAAGTGGGTACTTCTTATGCTGAATTAGGTATCTTCCCTTAATAGGTACTTATTTATCGATATAATCGGGGAGGCTTTGCAAATAATGCAGTCTCCCCGTTTTTATTTTTGCACCATAGGTATTATGACCATTGGTCATTATAATAAATTGAGCTTCTAATACTTGTTGGTATTGTAAAATTTGATCCAAAGTTTTTTCTGAGATGGCTACATTCGCTTCTTTGCATTCAATCAGCATCCAGGGCTTGTCTTCTTTATACACTACAATATCGAATCGCTTTTTTAATTCACCCAGTTGAATCGTTTTTTCAATGGCTATTAAAGACGCAGGATATTGCTTTTCTTGAATTAAATACTGAATGAAATTTTGCCTAACCCATTCTTCAGGAGTGAGGACTATCCATGCTTTCCTTAATGGATCAAAAATGCAGTCTTTGCCTGCTTCTTTCTGAATTTTAAAGGGATATTTTGGATAGTTGATAAGGATCATTTCTAAGTCGTGTAAAATTTGTAATTTTATATATTAACTTCACTCAAAGATAAGCACTCGAATATGAAAACTAAACAAGAAATAGTAGACAATTGGTTACCTAGATATACTGGGGCTAGTTTAGATCAGTTTGGAAAATATATATTATTGACCAATTTCAGTAATTATGTAAACATGTTCGCAGAACAGAATAAGGTAGAAGTAATTGGAAGGGATAGACCAATGCAATGTGCTACTGCGGACGGAATAACTATCATCAATTTTGGTATGGGTAGTCCAGGTGCTGCAACAATTATGGATTTATTAACGGCTATCAAACCAGAAGCTGTTTTGTTTTTAGGTAAATGCGGAGGTTTGAAAAAAAGAAATACTATTGGCGATTTAATTTTACCAATCGCAGCTATAAGAGGAGAGGGTACATCCAATGACTATTTCCCTGCAGAAGTTCCTGCATTGCCAGCTTTCGCATTACAAAAAGCTATTTCAACAACTATTAGAGATAATGATGTAGACTATTGGACAGGCACAGTATATACAACCAATAGAAGAGTTTGGGAACATGATGATCAATTCAAAGAATATCT
>CAZXWT010000034.1:0-8062 GCA_964644475.1 uncultured Sediminibacterium sp.
GTTGCATCTAAAAGGAATAAATGATCCATATTGTGGAGTTTTGGTGAACGTTTTTGGGCACCATCTATCACAACAAATACATCTCGGGTGCAATCAATCAATCTAATAACGTATAAGTTAAAGGAATTGTTTACACGTTTGATTTTATCTGTGTTAAAATTCAAATTCGATGAAATGCAATAATATCAAGCATTTTAGAGCAGCTCTTTTGGTTGATGTACGAAAAAATTTGTCGACTAACTTGTTGATTGATAGCCCCTACGAATTATTGTATTTTTTACACTAAGTATATGAGTTAAATAAAAAGTCTGCTAATTCTAGCAGACTTTTTATTTTTCTAATGCACTGTATTACATGCATTTAAGATTTTAACATTTTAAGAAAAAAAATTTCTTTTGTTGAATTTTATAATCTTTTGATGCGCATATTTTTAAATCTCACAACATCTCCATGACCTAAAAATCCAATATGGCCTGTGGTTCTTGCAAGACCTGGGTGTTCTTTATGATCTGCTGTACCATTTTTTGTAACATCTCTAATATCTACTTCATTAATAACTGTTCCATTTAATGTTACTTTTATCTTTGATCCTTTCAACATAATTTCTTCTTTATTCCATTCACCTGTTGGTAATAAATATCCTCTTTTTGCTGCTGCAATACCATACACAGAACCATGATACTGATAGGGCTGTAAGCTACTATAGATAGGCGCTTCATTATCTAGCACTTGAATTTCCATTCCAACATAAGCAGCATCTCCCACAGGCGGTGCATGTACTCCAATACCATTATTTGCTCCAGGTGTTAATTGAAATTCAAATCTATATATGAAGTCAGCGTACTCTTCTTTTGTATATAAATTACCACCGCTACCATTATCAGGTACTACTACCAAAGCACCATCATTAATGATGTATCCAGCGGTATTACCCATCCACCCATCAATATTAGTGCCATCAAATAATTGTACAAATCCATCTTTCTTTTCTTCTTCAGATAAAATAACTGGATTGGCATCCGGTAGTTCTCTGATGTATAAATTTCTATATGCTACATAAGTGCCATGAGCTTGTAATTCAATTTGTTCTTTAATAAAGATGGGTAAATTTCTGTCCCAATAATTTTCTAATACCACATTGTCGGTCACTAATACACCATTTAAGTATACAGTTACTTTGTCACCTTTCATGATGATATGAAAATTATTCCAGCTACCAATGGCATTATCTGCAACCACCAATGGCTTGCTTTGGTTTTTCTGATTATTATATAATCCTCCAGAACCTACTTGAGCCCCCACTTCTCTTCTGCTTGTATCCCAAATTTGTACTTGCGGAGAACCTCTTAAATAAATACCTGCATCACCTTGTGCGGTAATTTTCCAATCTACATACATTTCGAAATCGCCATATTTCTTTTCGGTACAAAGATTATCTCCATGTCCAGTAAAAACTAAGATGCCATCTTTCACCACCCAATCATTCACCATTTTTGCATCTGCTTTTTCTTGTAAAGTTTTTAATGCAGAATCGGTTTGTTTTGTTCTGTATATTGGATTACCCACCAATCCTTTCCAACCAGTTAGGTCTTTACCATTAAACATAGATACAAAACCATAGTCATAAGGAAGTTTTCTTAAATGCGCTTTTAACTTAGTCACTAAAATAGCACTATCGACTCCGCTAATTAAAGGCAAGGCTTTCTCTAATGCCTCTCTCACCACTGGCCCCTTAATAGTCATGTCAGCTAGCGCTAGTCTTGTCACAGCTAATGCTGCTTCTTTATTGATATCTATGTTATCTAAGTATTTGCTTGCAAAAACCAGACTACCAAATCCAGGAATTCTTGCAGCTTCTGCAATGATTCTTTTCTGTTCAATCGGATTTTTAGCTAATTCCATTTTGTCTTGTAAGTCTAATAATTGTTGCACATTATTTTTTGTTGATACTGAAGCAACAGGATTTGACATTATTTTTGGTAAACTATTATTTCTTGCATCAGTAATAGACTCCTCGGTTAATAAGTTCAACTCATCTTGAATTGCCAATTTTGCATATTCAGTTTTTGCTTTAGTTTTTTGCTTTTTTAATTGTTTTGCAAAAAGGGCTCTTTGATTTGAATTCGCTATTTTATTTACATAAGCATGTAAGGCATAGGTTGCTTTAATCTTTGTGCTAGTATCGTCCAATAGTTTGAAAAAACTTTTCCAGTTGTTAGACTCCCATGCACTCATGGTTTCTAATGGTAGAGTAGCTTCGCTTGTTTTTTGATAAGGGAATGCTTGTATAGTTGCTTCAACAGTATACTGCGCCTTTAAATGAACAAATGTTATTAGAAAGATTCCAATAAAGAAGAATATTTTTTTCATGTAGTTTTTTTTAAATTGTCCAGGGTCCACGCATTGGTGGATTGATTAAATAATTTGCTTCTGCATCGTTAATGAAGACTTGATTCACTGGATCAAAGTTTAATGTTCTACCCAGTTGTAATGCGATCTTACCCATATTAATAATGGTACAAGATCTAAATCCATTCAATTCATTTAAAGCAAATGGAGTTCTGTATTTTACAGAGTCTAAGAAATTAGTTACCTGTGGTTCTGGATCTGGCATCATCGCTAACTTCTCTTTTAAGTTAGGAATGTCAGATTTAAAACCATTGAATAATTTACCTTTCGGACCTTCGATATAGGCCGCATTCGGATCTTTGGCTTCTCCATCTAAAATAATTTTACATCCATCTTCGTAAGTGTATGTGATTTTTCTGAACGTACCACAAGCATCAGGATGTTGTTGTTCTGCATCTACTTCTACCTTAATTGGACTGGTATTGTCCTTTCCTAAGAAATATTGTATTGGATCTAAATAGTGTTGTCCCATATCACCCAAACCGCCTCCATCATAGTCCCAATAGCCTCTAAAAGTTTGGTGCACTCTATGTGCGTTGTATGGTTTGTATGGAGCAGGTCCTAACCATCTATCGTAATCTAATTCTGCAGGTACTGCTTGAGCTTCTAAATTGGTTTTACCTACCCAATAAAATTTCCAATCAAAACCAGTAGTCTTACTTACTGTCACTGTTAATGGCCAACCCAATAAACCAGACTCAACTAATTTTTTAATAGGCTTCACCGTTGTATTCATTCCATAAAAATTATCTTCAAAACGGAACCATGTGTTTAATCTAAACATACGTCCATATTGTTTGACTGCTTCAACAACACGTTTACCTTCTCCAATAGTTCTGGTCATTGGTTTTTCACACCAAATATCTTTACCAGCTTTTGCAGCATCCACTGCCATAATTCCATGCCAATGTGGAGGTGTAGCGATATGCACTATGTCTACTTCTGGCAGAGCAATTAATTCTCTATGATCGTGAAAAGTTTTTACGCCACCACCAATACTATTCGCTACCTCTGTTAAATGTTTTTGGTCTACATCACAAATAGCTACTACTCTTGTTCCTGCATAAGGTATATGACCTCGTCCCATTCCACCTACACCAATAATTCCCTTTGTTAATTGGTCACTAGGTGCTAAAAAGCCTCTTCCTAAAACATGTCTAGGAACAATAGAAATTCCAGTAGCAAGCAATGTTGCATTTCGCAAAAATTGTCTTCTACTATTGGATGTTGTTTTTTTCATAGTTAAGTAGTTCGTTGATTAATTATTTTTATTTCTAATAGCCATTCCTTTTCTTGTTCCAATATGTGTTCCATTATCAATAGTGATTGCACCATTCACTAATACATATTTAAAACCCTTTGCATATTGATGTGGATCATCATAGGTAGATGCATCACCCACTTCTTTTTCGTCAAACACTACTATATCAGCGATATAACCTTCTTTTATTAAACCTCTTTCTTGTAGATTAAATTTATTAGCAGGTAGTGAGGTCATTCTTCTGATGGCTTCTTCCAAGCTAATTACTTTTTCTTCACGTACATATTTTCCTAATACTCGAGAATTAGTTCCATAAGCTCTAGGATGTGGCTTGCCAGCGCCCATTACTGCAATACCCGCGTCACTTGCAATCATGTTAAAAGGATACTTCATTATATTTTTCACGTCTTCTTCGCTCATTCCATGATACACCATTTGTGCACCACCTTGTTCCATCATTTGTACAATGGTTTCCGCTTCTGCTTTTTGGTTATGCTTGCCACCTCTTATCAAATTAATTTCTTCAATGCTTTTTCCATTGTATGTTGAATCAGCTTTGTAATTTGCCACTACGGCATAGCTAAAATGTTTCAATCCTCTTTTTTTTATAATGCCAATGCTATGTGCTTTTACTCTTTCTCTAATGATCGGATCTTTTAATCTTGCCATGATGGAGTCTTGTCCATCTGCTAATACATCACTTGGTAACATCACTCCTAAATTGGTACTACTTGCGGTGTAAGGATATTGATCAATCGTTACATCGATTCCTTCTTTTCTTGCATTCTCCACTAAGGGTAAAGTTTCTTTGCTTCTTCCCCAATTGTTTTGTCCGCTCACTTTAAAATGTGAAATTTCTACAGGGATGTTCGCTGCTCTTCCAATATGTATTGCTTCATTTACTGCATCCACTACTTTATCTTCTTCATATCTAATATGAGAAGAGTATACACCACCATTGGCTGCTATTACTTTTGCTAATCTTACCACTTCTTCGGTTGGCGCATAAGTTCCTGGTATATAAATTAAACCTGTTGACATTCCCACTGCGCCATCTTGCATCGCTTTTTGTGCTAGAAATTCCATCTTCACTAATTCTTCTTCTGTTGCATTTCTGTTTGCGGTACCCATTACTTGTTTACGAATATTATTATGACCCATTAAGGAAGCTATATTAATTGAAGTTCCAATAGAATCAATTGAATTAAAATAGGTATTCAAATTATCTGCACTACCACCACAGTTACCAGTAATTACTGTTGTTACACCATCGTAAATAAAATTACCTGCTAATGGATTTCTTATTTCTCCACCTTCAACATGACCATGCACGTCTATAAATCCAGGAGCAACTATTAAACCTTTAGCATTGATTGTTTTTGTTGCTTTCCAATTTTTTAATTGCCCTATAGCAATTATTTTATTCTTACTTATTGCAATGTCTTTATACTGCCATTGATTACCTGTACCATCTATTAACTTCCCGTTTTGGATAATCAAATCTGCTTCTTGTGCTTGTATTGCTGTAAACGATAATAGTACAGCTGCACTTACTAGTATTTTTTTCATGGAATAAATTGTCTCTCAATTTACTAAATACTATGTATAATTTTCTTACATTAGAGATGAAATGTTAAAAGCCTTTTTAAATACTACAATGCTTGGTGGATGTCTTCTTGTTTTATTGTCGGCTTGTACTAGCAAGTCTGCTTCAAACGAGTTTGCTCAAAACTTAATTGATTCTACCTTAACGGTTCACCTGACTTATTATTACGATGAGGTATACTACTTAGAAACCAGATACTATGATCATCAAAAGCGTTTAGTAAAGACGGTCAAATACGACGATATTGTTCGTTGTGTGATATATAATGTGCAATCTAAAGAGGCGATGAAACTCAAATCTATTGAATTAGCTAGTCGATAGTACTTCATCTAAAGCATTGCTCAAATCCATTGCATTCTTCTCTGAAAATATTATAGGCGGCTTGATTTTCAATACATTATTATAAGGCCCATCTGTGCTAATTAAAAAGCCTTTATTTTTCAATGCTTCCACTATTTGGTTTATTTCCTTTCCTAATGGCTCTTTAGTAGTTCTGTCTTTTACTAGCTCTACCCCAACAAACAAGCCTTCTCCTCTCACATCTCCAATAATTGGATGTTTATCCATTAGTTGTTTAAACATTTGCACTAATAGGTTCCCAACAATGAATGCGTTTTTTTGAAGCTCTTCATCTTGAATAGTCTTTAACACTGCCTTTCCAGTTGCCATAGAGACTGGATTGCCCCCGTAAGTATTAAAAAACTCAATTCCATTATTAAATTTTTTAGCAATTTCTTCTGTCATAACAACTGCTGCTAAAGGATGTCCATTGCCAATGGGTTTTCCCATGACCACTATATCGGGCATTACTTCTTGTAACTCAAATCCCCAAAACTTTGAACCAACTCTTCCAAATCCTACTTGCACTTCATCTGCGATACAAATTCCGCCAGCTGCTTGCACAATCGAATATACTTCTTGTAAATAATTTTTTGGTAAAGGAATTTGTCCACCAACTCCTAATAAGGTTTCACAAATAAATGCTGCAGGCTTTTTATTATTTTGTTTCAATTTTTCAATAATCTCGGCGACTGATTTTGCATAATCTTTCCCGGCTTCTCCGTTATTATTTTGATAGGGTCCTCTGTATATATCTGGATTTAAAGCTTTATGTACCCAAGGCATTTGTCCAATTCCACCTGGCTTATCAAATTTATAGGGGCTTATTTGCATTGTAGTAGTGGAAGTGCCATGATATGCATGATCAAGCACAATTATATCTTCTTGTCCGGTGACCATTTTACTAATTCTAATGGCTAAATCATTCGCCTCCGAACCACTATTGGTAAAATAACAAACACTTAAATGCTTTGGAAGTGTTGCTAATAAAGCTTCTGCATATTGAATAATATTGTCGTTTAAATACCTTGTATTAGTATTTAAAGTGGCAATTTGTTTTTGCATGGCTCTTACCACTACAGGATGGCAATGACCAACATGCGTTACATTGTTTACACAATCAATATAAGTATTCCCCTTGTCGTCATATAAATATTGTAAAGCCCCTTTGTCAATTTTTAAATGAGCTTGATAACTAATACTTAAATTTTGACCAATTAGTTTTTTTCTTTTTTCTTCATGTTCTGAATAATTATCTGAAGGATGAATCAAAGATGTAAATCCACATGCCTTGTTAAATGAATCATGCGCTTTGATAGGATTGATTTCAATTAATTGATAAATTAATTTCCATGCAGGTTTTTCTGTAATAAAATGATGTGCATTGTCTGTATTGAGTGAGGCATTATAGGCGGATTGAGTAAGACTGATACATAATCTCGCGGCAATTAAATAGTACAGTATGGACAATTCTTTTTCTTCTAAACTAAATTTAGAGTGATATCCTTTTACTACTGAAACTGCCACAGATAAAGGATCTTCACAATTCAACATTGCATAGGTACAAGCTACTGCTAGATTGTTGATAGTCGCCGTATAGACCATATCCCCAAAGTCAATTAATCCAGCAATTTCATCCTCTTTAACTAATATATTATAATCATTAGCATCATTATGAACATAACTATGCCTCAGAGAACTTAATATTGGTAAAACTTCCGTTTCAAATTGTAGTAAAAAATAATCTACTATTCTTCTTCCTTCATGTGATTTGATATGAGCCAATTTGTATTGTGCATCTCTTGCTGTGCTAATATCCCAGGTGTAATGCCTATGCATGCTTGGATGTTTAAAATCAACCAAAGCGGCATCCATAGAAGCTAAAAAAACACCAAGATTTTCATGCAATTTATTGGAGTGATGAGGAGTATCTACCCAAAATTGACCTTCTAAATAATTTAATATTCTAATGTAATATTCAACTCCATCTTCTTCAAGAATGGTAAGCGCTTCTCCTTTTTTATTTTTTATAAAATATTGAAACTTATCTGCAATAGAACATTTGCCTAGATGTGTAATAATTTTTATTTGTGCATCAATAAAATCTTTATCATGCTGTTCTCCAGCAATTTTTAAAATATATTTTCTCCCTGATTTTTCTGTCAAGATAAAATTCAATTCATCATATCCATCCAGTGCTTTTGCCTCGACAGTTAATTCATAATAATGATGAACTATATTTTCTATAGTACTAGTAGTAAAATTCATTTTCTATTTAATAAATTCATTGATTAACTCTGCCGTTGCTTTTGGAGCCTCTTCCATTGGTACATGCCCTACATTTTTTATAATAACTGCCTTACTATTTTTAATATCCTTTTGAAATAAATAGGCATTATCACTATTGATCAATTGATCTTTTTCTCCGAAAATAATTAAAGTAGGTT
>CAZXWT010000034.1:8162-9609 GCA_964644475.1 uncultured Sediminibacterium sp.
GCATTATCACTATTGATCAATTGATCTTTTTCTCCGAAAATAATTAAAGTAGGTTGTTGAATATTTTTAATCCTATTTGTTTGTTGATCAAACTTATTTTTAAAAATACTCAATGCAGCTTTTCGATTACCCTCTGCTAATAATAATTCATGATATCTTGTAATTCTTTCTTCAGTAATTAAACTTTGATCCACAAAAACCGTCTCTAAACTTTTTTTCACTAAACTTTTTGGAGTTACATATAATAATAGATTATTTAAAACTGGGATAGCTGCAATTTTAAAACCTAGTGATCCTTTCTCATTTATTTTTGGATATCCACTTGCATCAATCAATATTAATTTAGCAACTTTTTGAGGATAGTCTAATGCAAAATGCCAAGCAATTCCACCACCCAGTGAGTTTCCAGCGATTATACATTGTTTAACTTCTAATTCATTTAAGAATGCATTTAAAAAGTCACTATAAAATCTATAAGTATATTTATTTTCAGGACTTGGGCCAGTTAGTCCGAAAGCAGGCATATCTAATCTTATAATTCTTTTATTTGCGGGTAAATAACTAATTAAACTATCCCAAGTATTCAGAGAAGAAGAAGTTCCATGTATTAAAACCAGAGGTTCATTGTCTAATTTGTTTCCTTCATCTCTATAATGCACTTGCATGCCCAATAATGGCATAAATTTAGATGGATTCTTTGCATATTTACTTTTTAATTGTTCTCTAGGAATATCTTTTTGAGCTACTGCTATTAATATCACACTTGATCCGATCAACAAAGTCAGTAAAAAATAGCCTAGATACTTAAACAATTTCTTCATCTTCTTTAATCATTATTTGAAGATATTAAGTTATGCATTTTTGTCTTTATAAAAACTGTAATTTCGGTAGATCAATTTTATACTTATGAAAAAAGCAATTCTTTCTCTGTGCTTAGTGTCTGCAAGTCTTTTTACAATGGCGCAGTCCACTCAAAAGCCGCCCTTACATGGTAAAAACTGGATGGCTATTACCGGAAAGCCACTAGCTGCTACTGCTGGAGCCAAAATATTTGACAAAGGAGGTAATGCAGTTGATGCAGCATGTGCTATGTTGGCTGCTACTTGTACTATGTGGGATGTTTTAAGCTGGGGAGGAGAAACGCAGGCTTTAATATACAATCCTAATACGAAACAAGTAATTGCAATCAATGCTATGGGTGTTGCACCAACTGGGGCAACTGTCGATTTTTTTAAAAGCAAGGGATATCAATTCCCTCCAGAATATGGTCCCTTAGCTGCTACTACTCCTGGAACGCCTGGTGGTATTTGTTATATGTTGTCTAACTATGGCACAATGAGTTTAAAAGAAGTGCTAGCTCCAGCAATGGAATTGGCTGCGGGTTATCCTATAGATGCACAAACTGCGAATAGTATTGAAAGAGGAAAAGGAAGAATCAAAGAATGGC
>CAZXWT010000035.1:0-9475 GCA_964644475.1 uncultured Sediminibacterium sp.
GTGTTTTTTTCTCCACAAGATGCTAAAACAACCGCTGCAAATACAGGTATGATAAAACTAGATTTTGCTTTTATAGTCATGATATTATATATGTTTTTATGATTTATTTTTTAGTTAGCTATTAATTTTGAAACTAGGTCTGCAGCCTCCTGTAACTCAATTGCAGAATATACTTTCAGTCCAGAATCATCTATTAATTTTTTAGCAGCTTCTGCATTAGTTCCTTGCAATCTCACAATAATAGGCACATTGATATTACCCATGTTCTTGTAAGCGTCAATAACACCTTGAGCAACTCTATCGCATCTTACAATTCCTCCAAAAATATTAACTAAGATTGCTTTTACGTTTTTATCACCTAAAATAATCCCAAAAGCTTTTTCAACACGTTCGGCATTAGCAGTACCACCAACGTCTAAGAAGTTTGCTGGCTCACCACCACTTAACTTAATCATATCCATTGTAGCCATTGCTAAACCAGCGCCATTCACCATACAACCCACATTACCATCTAATTTAACAAAGTTCAAATTAAATTCACCTGCTTCCACTTCTGTAGGATCTTCTTCAGTTACATCTCTCATCGCAGCTATATCAGGATGACGCATTAAAGCGTTATCGTCTAAACTCATCTTACAATCCACTGCAATGATTTTGTCATCAGCTGTTTTGAAAAGAGGGTTGATTTCTAACATTGCACAATCCAAACCAACATATGCATTGTATAAATTAGTTACAAATTTTACGCAGTTCTTCATTGCATCACCACTTAAACCTAAGTTAAACGCAATCTTTCTTGCTTGGAAACCTTGTAAGCCACCACCTGGGTGTACCCACTCTTTATAAATTTTTTCTGGAGTATTATGTGCTACTTCTTCAATATCCATTCCACCTTCAGTACTATACATCACCACGTTCATGCCTTTTGCACGGTCTAATAAAATAGATAAGTAAAATTCTTTAGTAGGTTGAGGACCTTCATAATAAACGTCTTGAGCAACTAAAATTTTGCTTACTAATTTACCTGTTGGACCAGTTTGGATTGTTACCAAAGTACCACCTAATATATTTTTAGCAAAGGTTTCGATATCTGCAGCTGATTTACCCACTGCAACACCTCTTTGTTCTGTGCCTTCAATTTTACCTTTACCACGACCACCCGCATGAATTTGTGCCTTTACAACAGCAAATTTATTGTTGGTTTCATTGGCAATTTTATGGTATGCAGCCACTGCAGCATCCACTGTTTCAACAGCCACGCCCTCTTGCACTGGGACATTGTATTTCTTTAATAATTCTTTGGCTTGATATTCATGCAGATTCATAAATAATAAATTTTGGCGAAGATACTAGATTATAGGCATAATTTAGTGATGAGTTTAGACTAAAATTAAATTTTGTTGTTTAAACATCGATTTCTATATTTGTAACATTAAACTTATTAAAAAGTATGAAAAAAGTATTATTCTCATTGACATTGATGGTGGCTTCCATCTCTTTATTTTCTTTCACTAATAAAGAAAATGCAAAGCAAGGACCAACTTACACAGTAGACGCTAAAAAAAGTAAAGTTGACTGGACTGGTTCTAAAACTTCTGATTTCCATACAGGTTATTTCCCTGTGAAGTCTGGTTCTTTACAATTAGTAGGCGGCAAATTAACTGGAGGAAGTTTTGTAATTGATATTGCTGGTAACAAAGTAACTGATGCAGCTGGTGATAGATTACAAGGTCATTTAGCATCTGCTGATTTCTTTGATGCTTCAAAATTTGGTGAAGCAACTTTCACAATTACTGCTATCAAGTATATCACTAATGATAAAGTAAATATCACTGGTGACTTAACATTAAAAGGTACTAAAGCTTCAATCAGCTTCCCTGCAACAATTAGAAGTGCAGACAGAACAGAAAAAGAAAAAGGTTTCTTCGCTGAAGCTTTCTTCCCATTAGACAGAACTGTATTTGGTGTTAGCTATGGCGTTGGAATGATTGATTCTGATGTACAGTTAGCGGTACATATATATGCATCTAAATAAAGCTGAATTCTTCAGCTTTATTTAGTGAAGAATTCAAAACCTTCGTATAAAAAAAATACCCCTAAGAAAAATTAGGGGTATTTTTTTGCCTTTCGGCCATACTCAGCTTTTGAAGTACTATGGCTTTCAAAATTGCATCAGCTTACACCCCATAGCGCTCTTTTAATACGTGTAAATGATGCAATGCGTGGCCGAAGATGATAAAGCCTAATGCATTCACTGAAATAGGGTGGCCATTGGCATTACCCATTTGCTTTAATTGTTCTTCTGTAAATGAAGCATATAATAAATTGGTTGACTGTCTCACTACTCTCCATTCTGTCAACATATCTTTCCAATTTCTATTAGATGCAGTGGCGTTTGCAGCGTATGCATTTTCATCAAAACCTAATAAGTTAGCAGGTTCTTTTCTAGAGATAGCTAGTGCTCTGTAAGCAAAAATTCTTTCTGTATCTATTACATGCTGTAACATTTGTTTGATTGTCCATTTGCCTTCTGCGTAAGCATAATTGGCTCTTTCGGCAGGGATGGCTGCCCATGATTCGGTAATTCTATCATGGTATTGTTGTACTAATATGGAATAATCTTTCCCACTGGTATAGTTAATATAGGTTTGATAAAAACTACCATACTCTGATGCACTAGGTCTTGACATATTATTTTGTTGTTATTGTTTTATAAATCGAATTGAATGCCTTGAGCTAATGGCAAACTGTTACTCCAATTGATAGTATTGGTTTGTCTTCTCATATATGCTTTCCATGCATCGGATCCACTTTCTCTGCCACCACCTGTTTCTTTTTCACCACCAAATGCACCTCCAATTTCAGCACCACTAGTTCCAATATTTACATTGGCAATACCACAATCACTTCCTTTCGCAGACAAGAATAATTCTGATTCTCGCATATTTAAAGTCATGATAGCAGAAGACAATCCTTGAGGCACTCCATTTTGTATTGCAATGGCTTCTTCTAAATTAGAATACTTCATTACATATAAAATAGGAGCGAAGGTTTCATGTTGAACTATTTGAAAATGAGGAAGTGCTTCAGCAATACAAGGTTTAACATAACAACCACTTTCATATCCAGCACCAGTTAATACGCCACCCTCTACCAAAAATTTACCACCTTCTTTTTTACATGCTTCAATTGAATTCAAATACATATTCACTGCATCTTTATCAATCAATGGCCCCATGTGATTTTTTGCATCTAATGGATTGCCAATCTTAATTTGTTGATATGCCTTAGTTAATTTGCTTACAAAACTATCATACACTTTTTCGTGAATAATTAATCTTCTTGTAGTGGTACATCTTTGACCAGCAGTACCCACAGCTCCAAACACAGCGCCAATTAAAGACATATCCAAATCGGCATGTTCAGAAATGATAATAGCATTATTCCCACCTAATTCTAAAATAGTTTTACCCAATCTTCCTGCTACCGCTTTATTTAATTCCTTACCCATTCTAGTCGAGCCTGTTGCAGATACCAATGGAATTCTCGTATCATTACTCATCCATTCTCCCACGGTTCTATCACCTTGAATTAAACAGTTTACTCCTTCTGGTACTTTGTTGTCAGCAAATACTTTTGCTACAATATTTTGAACCGCATTACCACAGATAGGTGTTTTCTCGCTAGGCTTCCAAACAGTGACATTGCCGCAAACCCAAGCTAAAGCAGCATTCCAACTCCATACTGCCACCGGAAAATTGAAAGCCGAAATAATACCCACAATTCCCATTGGATGCCATTGTTCATACATTCTATGAGAAGGTCTTTCGCTATGCATGGTTAAGCCATACAGTTGTCTTGAAAGTCCTACGGCAAAATCGCATATATCAATCATCTCTTGTACTTCACCTAATCCTTCTTGTAGGCTTTTCCCCATTTCATAACTTACCAATTGACCTAAGTGTTGTTTGTGTGCACGAAGTGCTTCGCCTAATTGTCTGACTACTTCACCTCTTTTAGGGGCTGGCCAATTTCTCCATTCTAAAAAAGCGGTATGTGCTGTTTGAATGGTTTGTTCGTATGCGGCTTGATCAGTTACTTTTACTGCGCCAATTAATTGCGCATCAACTGGAGAATAGGATGAAATACTATCACCTGTAGAACTAATCCATTTAGTTCCTGTAGAACTTCCTTCATTCTCTTTTTGAATACCTAATCCTTTTAAAAATTCCATTGATCTATTTTTTTATTTTTTCAATTAAACCAGTAGTAGAGTATCCCTCCACTATAGGATTGATAATTACTTTTCCTCCAGCAGCAACTACTTCTTTGGCACCAACAATTTGCTCTAAAGTATAATCTCCACCTTTCACTAAAACATCAGGCATTAAAGCTTTGATTAATTCTAATGGCGTGTCTTCTTCAAAAACAACCACTAGATCTACAATTGCTAAGTTGGAAATAACGATGGCTCTGCTTTCAGTATTATTGATTGGTCTTGTAGGGCCTTTTAATCTTTGTACACTAGCATCACTATTTAATCCTACAATTAAAAAATCTGCTTCTTTTGCTGCTTGACCCAAAGAGAAGATATGGCCTTGATGTAAAATATCAAAACAGCCATTGGTGAATGCACAGGTTTTGCCTAATAATTTCCATCCATATATTATTGTTTTAGCCTGTTCAACAGTCACCACTTTTTTGGCCATCGAATCAATTAAACGCATACTAATTTTTTTGTCTATTGATAATTGGTAATAAAATTAAACTTACCCCTCCTAAGACTAATACAATTAAAAATTGAGAGAACCATTGCAATGTTCCATTGGCAAGGCCCAGTGTATAATCTATACCATTTAATTCTAATACTTTGGCCATAAAATAGGCATATGCACCAATGCCTCCTGGCGTAAGAATCATTCCAATACTTGCATATGCTAAGCAACTTATTGCAGTTGCAAATGAACTAGCAGTTCCCTCGGTACCATATAATCCAATATAAGTTGCTAATAAGTATAAGAACCAAATACCAAAAGAGTAAAAGAAAAACAAATTGTGTTTTTTTAATTTAGTTGCACTGATAACCCCTTCCCAAATTCCTTTAATAATTTTTTGAATACTAGAAATAGCTGTGGTTAATTTAGATTTAAATACAAAAAATAAAACTACTAACACAATTACCAAACCAAGTATTATATAAACCCAGTTGGTATGATCTGATGAAGCGTTTTGTCCAGCTGCAGATTGTGCTTTTAATTGTAACCATCCTGCTTGAATTACATTAAATTGTAAACCCAGGGCTAATAAGAAAACCAATCCTAAGCTAATTACATCAAAAGCTCTTTCAGCAACGATGGTTCCAACAATTTTCTCTGCCGGTACATTTTCATATTTAGCTAGTAGGGTACATTTTAAAACTTCACCCAATCTTGGTATTGCTAGGTTGGCTAAATAACCTATCAAAACAGCCAGAAATGTATTGCCGACACTTGGTTTATAACCCAGTGGTTCCATGATTAGTCTCCATCTTAATGCTCTTAATAAATGGGATAGGCCTAGAATAATGAATACCGGTATAATAATCCAAAACTTGGAATGCTTCAAAGCTAGCTTGAATTTGTCCCATTCTTGGTCAGGAATTTGGTGCATACTCCACCATATAAGCAATATACCTACCAAAAAGAAGAAACTGATTTTGAAGAATTTGGCCATTTTATATGGGTATTTTTGGATGCATTGCAATTTACGACCAATTGTTAATATAAGGGTTAGCAAGGGCCATTTATTTAAAATCCCTATTTTTTCGTAACTTCGCAGACTCAAAGTTTAATCTGAGATAAACAATTAAGCATGTCTGAAAAGAAACGAATCTTATATATCGCCACAGAAATGTCGCCTTATTTAGAGTTGACAGAGTTTGCGGAGATCATCAATAAGCTCGCGATCAAAAGCAACGACAGTGGATTAGAAGTACGATGCATTATGCCAAGATTTGGTGTAATCAACGAAAGAAGACATCGTTTACACGAAGTGGTTCGTTTGTCAGGAATCAATGTTCAAGTGGATAATGATGATTACCCTTTACAAATTAAAGTAGCATCATTACCTAATGCTAGATTGCAAGTTTACTTTTTAGAAAATGAAGATTTCTTCAAGAGAAAGCAGATCTTCCACGATGAGACAGAAACATGGTTTGAAGACAATGCACTTAGAACTATCTTCTTTGCTAGAGGAGCTTTAGAGACTGTTAAAAAATTTGGATGGCCTCCTGATATTATTCATTGTAGTGGTTGGATGACTGGTTTAATTCCTGCCTATATCAAAACAGCCTTTAAGAAAGAACCAGTATTTTCTAATTCTAAAGTGGTTTATACAATTGGCGCCAATACTTTTGAAGAAAAGTTCAATAAAGACTTTTTGACAAAAGCGTTGATTAATGCCAATGTGAAGGATAAGGAATTAGATCCTTTCAAAGACTTAAATAATTCAGCATTATTTAGAGGGGGTGCAACTTATGCAGATGCCATTACTTTCGGATCAGATGACATTGACAAAAAGTTAATGTCAGAATTTTCTACTGTAAAAGGTAAAAAAGTGGTTCCATTTAATGGATGGGACTCTGATTTAACAGAGTATTTAGATTTATACAACGAACTTGCAGGCAAATAAAGACAAAATAATTTCATGGCATTTATCAATATAGTTAAGAGAGTTTCGGTTTTTGTGTTGTTCTTAGGGGTACTATCTGCGGCTTGTACTAGAGTGAGTACATCCGAATTAGGTTTAGGATTATTGCCATCTTTGGATGCAATTAATACAAAGGACACTATTATAGAAGTAGAAACAGAGACCATAGATATCCCAGATAGCTTAAGTATTTTCGGTTCTGATAATCATATCTTGGGTGAATTAAACAATGATCCATTGTTTGGTAAGACGAAGGCAACCATGTTCTTCCAAATGTTACCAGACTTTTTCCCTTTTTATGTACAAGGAAGTAAAGATAGTATTGTAGTAGACTCTGCAGTATTAACATTTAAATATGCAGGTTTTTATGGTGACTCGACCAAGCCTGTAAAAATTAATGTAAGTCAAATTGATCCTTCAACACCTTTAGATATTAAAAAGTACTATCCAGCGAATTATCCAGAAGTATTTGGTATTAAAGCTGGAGCAGCCATTGCAAATCCCTATGTTTTAGACATTGCAAAATTGAAAGATTCAATAATCAATAGATACGAAGCTTCTCAATATCAAATTAGAATAAGATTGAATGATAACATAGCTAAAATGTTCATCAAAGATTTCGATTCAACAAATGCTTATAAAAACGATACTACATTAAGACAATATTTCCCTGGCTTTGCTGTTTCAGTTGATCCAAGTACCAACAATAATGTATTGTTGAAATTGAACATGACTGACACTAATACAAAATTAGCATTGTATTTTAAAACCAATTATACTCCTTTGGGTTCTACCGGGAAAGTAGATACTACGGTCTTGAAAATGCGCTTCAGATTATCTGCAAATGGAGATGCTAATTTTATTAAAAGAGACAGAACTGGATCAGAAGTATTAAAACATATTGGTAAAACCAACGACTCTTTAGTATATATACAAACAAGTCCAGGTACAGGCGTTAAAATTAAAATTCCTGCAATTAAGAATTTGGCAAATAAAATTATCCATAAAGCAGAATTGATTGCAGAGCAGGTGCCAGATGATGCAAATATTAATACAATCGAAAAGCAAATGTTGGCGCCAAGATATTTATTATTAGCTGCATATGATGCTAATGATAATAAGGTGATGAGAAATGTGCCTAACGATTATCAAAGTATAGCTAACGCAGAAGCTTTTGCAAGATTTGGTGGATTCCAAACCTATAAGTCGATTAATGGCTATGATAAAGTAGCCTCTTATAACTTTAATATCACAAGATATGTTCAAGGGGTAGTATCTAGAAAGGATACTACTTTTGATTTTAGAATCTCAGCTCCAGTGAACGATTCTATAAGATATGTGCCTCCTTATCCGAATAATACTTTAGCAGGTGTGGATTATATCACCACTTCGACATCTAATCAACCAGCAATGGGTAGGGTGAGATTGGGTGGTGGTAAGCATTCTAAGTTCAAAATGAGACTTCGTATTTACTATTCAGATTTATAAGATTATACTAATTATTAATATATTTGCACTTTAAAAATTCATCTAAATAATACAATATGCCTTATTTATTTACCTCAGAGAGTGTTTCTGAAGGACATCCAGACAAAGTAGCGGATCAGATATCTGACGCTTTAATTGATAACTTTTTAGCTTTTGATCCACAGTCTAAAGTGGCATGTGAGACATTGGTAACAACAGGTCAAGTAGTATTGGCAGGTGAAGTGAAGTCTAAAGCTTATTTAGATGTACAAGAAATTGCAAGAGGTGTGATCAAGAAGATTGGTTACACAAAGAGCGAGTATATGTTTGAAGCGAATAGCTGTGGTATTTTATCTGCTATTCACGAGCAATCAGCAGATATCAACCAAGGGGTAGACAGAAAGAAGAAAGAAGAGCAAGGAGCAGGAGACCAAGGTATGATGTTTGGTTATGCAACCAACGAGACAGAAGATTATATGCCATTGGCATTGGACTTAGCGCACAAGATCTTGATTGAGCTAGCTGCATTAAGAAGAGAGAATAAGGCAATCAAATATTTAAGACCTGACGCAAAATCTCAGGTGACTTTGGAGTACAACGACAAGAACGAGCCAGTAAGAATCGACGCGATTGTAGTATCTACTCAACACGATGATTTTGATGCAGAAGGCAAGATGTTGGCGAAGATCAAGAAAGACATTGTAGAGATCTTGATCCCAAGAGTACAAGCGAAGTACAAGAAATACGCTAAGTTATTTAATAAGGATATCAAGTACCATATCAACCCAACAGGTAAGTTTGTAATTGGTGGTCCTCACGGAGATACAGGATTGACTGGCCGTAAGATTATCGTAGATACTTATGGTGGTAAAGGTGCACACGGTGGTGGTGCTTTCTCTGGTAAAGATCCAAGTAAGGTAGACCGTTCTGCAGCATATGCAACAAGACATATTGCTAAGAACTTAGTAGCTGCTGGTGTGGCTTCTGAAGTATTGGTACAAGTATCTTATGCGATTGGTGTGGCTAAGCCAACATCCATTAACGTAAATACTTATGGTACTGCTAAAGTAAACTTAACAGATGGTCAAATTGGTAAGATTGTAGAAGGTATCTTCGATATGCGTCCTTACTTTATTGAGCAAAGATTAAAGTTAAGAACGCCAATGTATAGTGAAACTGCTGCTTATGGCCATATGGGTCGTAAGAATGAAGTAGTGACTAAAACATTTACTACTCCAGATGGTAAATCAAAGACGATGAAAGTAGAATTGTTTACTTGGGAGAAATTAGATTATGTAGCGAAAGTGAAAAAAGCTTTCGG
>CAZXWT010000036.1:0-7900 GCA_964644475.1 uncultured Sediminibacterium sp.
GCAATAGCTACTGCAATTTTAGAATCAGCAGTGCCATAATATAAAAACCATTTTTGCTTGAAATAAACCAAGCCTTCGACAAAGCATACTTCGTTTACTTCACCCATTTTTTCATAAGGCTTATCCGGATGAATGAAATAACTATTTGTTCTATCAATTAATTTATAAGGCTGTGTTGTATCAAACAATGCTTGGCCTGCAGCATAAGTGTATATTGGCAAGTTAGGGTCGTTGTTATTGGCAGCATTGCTACTATTGTAAATAAGTACTATACCTTTTTTAGTGTACAAAGCAAATGGACCAGGCTCTACTAACCTACTATCAAAATAGCCAGCTCTAGGATTTAATACAGCAACTAATTTTTGTGACTCTTTATTTTCTAGGGCTTCCCAGTGTACCAAATCTTCTGAATATGCCATAAATAATTGCGTGTCGCCAAAATACATCCAATACTTTCCATTTATTTTTTTAGCAATCATCTGATCGCCTTTTTGCTCCACCACCACTGCACCAGACTTTGACCAAGCATTCAAGTATTTTTCACTCTTCAATAAAGGTCCTTGCTTTTCCCAATGAATTAAGTCTTTGGAAAGTGCAAAACAAAGTCTAGCTGTTTTCCCGTCATAAGAGGTATAGGTTAATAAATATCGCCCATCTTCGGTACTGACAATTCTGGGATCTTCTACACCACCATGCCATTCGTATTTTTCTACACTGTCTTTTGCTGGAAAAAATATTGGAGCAGCTTGTTTTGTAAAGTGAATTCCATCTTCACTAATAGCCAATCCCAACCTAGAAGTCATGGCGCTATCTTGTGCTCTGTATAATAAATACACTTTGCCATCTTTTATAAATGCAGTTGGATTCAACACATTTTTAGATTGCCAATGCACTTTCTTATTGGATACAGGACAATCAAAAACAAAACTAGTGTCTGGTAATATTATAGGATTTGCCGAATCTTGTTTTACAAATTTTGGGAAAGTCCAATCTTGATCTTTGGTTGGATTATTGGAAAAATTACAAGCCATGAATACTAAAGAACAAAAAGTTAAAAAGTATTTCATGGCTTGTTGTATTGTTTAAGTTAAATTAATCTATTTGTTTCTTATGCTTGCTAGACAAATAAGTATATACAGATGGAATTACAAATAATGTAAGTATTAAAGAGAACATTAATCCGCCAACAACTACAGTACCCAATGGCTTTCTACTTGTTGCTGCAGCACCTAAACTAATTGCAATAGGTAATGCCCCCAATGCAGTTGCTAAGCTTGTCATTAAGATGGGTCTTAATCTTTGAGTTGCCGCTTCTAACACTGCTTCTCTGATAGCCAAACCCGATTCTCTTTTCTTATTAGCAAACTCTACAATCAAGATACCATTCTTGGTTACTAAACCAATTAACATGATAATTCCAATTTGCGAGAAGATATTTAAAGTCTGATCAAATGTCCACAAGCATAACAATGCACCAGCCAATGCAAGTGGTACAGTAATCATGATGATAAATGGATCGGTGAAGCTTTCAAATTGTGCTGCTAATACCAAATAAATTAAAATCAAGGCTAATATTAAAGCTTGAGAAGTATTAGAAGAACTTTCTTTAAAGTCTCTAGAAGGACCGCTCAATGCAGTTTGGAAACTCTCATCTAATTTTTCTTTAGCAATTCTTTCCATTGCTTTCACTCCATCCCCAATAGTCTTACCTTCTGCTAAAGAAGCAGAAATGGTTGCTGAATTAAAACGATTGTAGTGATATAAATTAGGAGGATTACTATTTTCTTCTACTGTTAAAACGCTAGAAATTGGAATTTGTTCTCCTCTATTGTTTCTAACATAAATTTTATCAATATCAGTAGGTGTATTTCTATCAGATCTTGGCACCTGCGTAATAACCTGGTACTGACGGTCATTCATAATAAAATAAGCAGAACGTGCACCACTAAATGCAGCTTGTAAAGCCTGTGCCACATCTGCAGTATTTAAACCTAAATCACGAACACGCATTCTGTCAATAGATAAATCGTATTCTGGTTTATTGAATTTTAAATTCACATCTACGTTTTGGAAAGTCTTATCTTTTCTTGCAGCTTCCAAAAATTGCGGAATAACATTTCTGATTTTTTGAAAGTCTAAATTCTGAATGATGAATTGAACAGGTAATGAACCTCTAGACATCATACCCACAGAAATAGTTTGTTCTTCGATAGCAAAAACCCTAACGTTTTTAAAACGTTTCATTTTTTTATTTAAGTCTGCTGCAATTTCTGATTGGGTTCTAGTTCTCTCGTCTTTTCTTACCAATCCCAATCTTCCAGAGGCAGAACTATTACCACTGCTTCCACCATAACCTGGAACACTTCCCCAAGTAAATGCTTGTTCAGGAAATGAGTCTTGCATTATTCTAATTGCCTTTAATAAGTCCGATCTCATATCGTCATAACTCATCCCTTCAGCACCTGTCATAGTAATTCTAACAGAACCTTTATCTTCTAATGGAGCTAATTCACTTTGAATATTTTTACCAATAATAAAAATTAATGCAAAACAAGTCGCAACGATCACCCAAGCAAACCATCTTACTTGTAAAAATTTATGTAATAAATTTTTATAGCCATTTTCGATTCCTTTAAAGAAAGGTTCAGTACGCTCATAGAAGGCACCATGCTTTCCATCATTTCTATTTAAGTAAACATTCAAAACAGGTGTAATGGTTAAAGAAACAAATGCAGAGACCAATACTGCTCCAGCTACAACAACACCAAACTCTTTGAATAATGAACCCACAAAACCTTGCAAGAAAATTACCGGCATAAATACCACCGCCAATGTAATTGAGGTAGAGATCACTGCAAAGAAAATTTCTTTACTACCTTCTCTAGCTGCATCTTTTAGAGATAATCCCTCTTCTAATTTTCTAAATATATTTTCAGTAACTACAATTCCGTCATCGACCACCAAGCCGGTTGCAAGCACAATAGCCAATAAGGTTAATACATTAATAGAGAAGCCCGCCAAGTACATAATAAAGAAAGTGGCGATTAGAGAAATAGGAATATCTATTAATGGACGTATTGCAATTAGCCAGTTTCTAAAGAAAAAGAAGATAACCAATACCACTAATACAAAAGATATTACAATCGTTTCTTTTACTTCAGACAGTGCACGACGAATATTTAAAGTATTGTCAATAGGTATTGCAAATTCAATATCAGATTTGTTTTGTTTTTTTACTTCTTCTAATCTTTTATAAAATTCATCTGCAATTTTAATTTGATTGGCACCAGGCTGAGGAGAAACAGTCAACATAACAACAGGTACTCCGTTAAAGTATGTACCTTGGTCTTCTTGCTCTGGACCCAATTCTACTTTAGCAACATCGCCAAGTCTTACTATTCCACTGGCATCTTCTTTTAAAATAACATTTCTAAAATCAGATTCGGTAGATAATCTGCCCAATGCCCTAATAATGAATTCAGATTTGTTGCCATAAATAGAACCTGCTGGCAATTCAACATTCTCTTTGTTTAAAGCAGTCTGAATATCATTGAAGGCAATTCCATATGCACTTAATAAATCTGTATTAGGGAAAATACGCATTGCTTGACGCTTTCCTCTAACACCCACATTACTTACCTCGTCAATAGTTTGGAATCTTTGTAATAAAACATTCTCCGCATATTCAGTTAACTCTAATAAACCTTTAGTTTTACTTCTAATGGTTAACATTAAAATAAAATCACCTCCATCTGCTTTAGAAACTACTGGAGGGCTAGAAATATCTTGAGGCAAGGATCTTTGTGCTTGAGAAACCTTGTCTCTAACATCATTTGCTGCTGTCTCTAAGTTCACACCCAAGTTAAACTCCACTGTAATATTAGAATTACCCACAGAACTTGAAGAGTTGATGGTTCTAATACCCGGAATACCATTAATGGCTTTTTCTAGCGGCTCGGTAATTTGACTTTGGATCACTTCTGCATTAGCACCAGTATAAGAAGTTTGCACATTGATAATAGGTGGATCAATCGCAGGGTACTCTCTTAAAGCTAAGAAAGAAAAACCTACTAGACCGAAAATAATAATGGCAATATTCATCACGGTAGCAAGTACCGGTCGCTTCAAGGAAAGTTCAGATATATTCATCTAAATAACTAAGTTTTAAAACCTATTTGGTAATATCAATGTTTGAAAGTGTTTTGCCAATTTTTAACTTGGCGCCGTCTTTTACAAAAAGCATTCCAGCAACAATAACGCTATCTCCTGCTTGTAAACCTTTAGTAATTTCCACAGAACTAACTGTTCTATAGCCAGTTTCTACGCTTACAAATTTTGCTTCTCCATTTCTTACAACAACAATTTGTTTAGCTTTTGAATCAGGGATGATCACATTAGAAGGCACCATGATAGTTTGCTTAGAAGTGTTTTCACCTAAAAACACTTTAGCATACGCACCTGGCAATACTTTCCCTTTAAAACTAGCTCTTACTTTTATATTTCTTGTAGTAGCAATAATTTGTGGCTCAATGGCTGTAATAGTTGCCATGATTGGTTTTTGCTCATTACCAATGGTCGTCATTTTAATTGACTTACCAACTTTAACATACTCTCCATAAATTTCTGGTAAAGTAAAATCCATTTTTAATTGATCTACTTTTTGAATAGTAGCAACAGTTGTAGCAGTATTAATATACGCTCCAACACTTACTTGCCTTAAACCCATTTGGCCCGTAAATGGTGCTTTAATCACTGTCTTGTCAATTAAAGATTGTGTATAAGCCATATCTGCCTTTAAACTTTTTACTTGTTGTAAAGACAAATCATAGTCACTTTGATTAATACCTCTCGCATTCAACAATTGTTTATTTCTTTGTTCGTTGATATTCGCTAATTCTAATTGAACTTTAATTTTTTCCAATTGAGCTTGAAGATCAGCATCATTCAATTTTGCCAAAACAGTTCCTGCTTGTACCATTTTCCCTTCTGGAATCTGTAAAAAAGTGATTCTTCCATTTGTTTCAGGATGCAGTTCAACAAAATCATTTGCCAATACTGTTCCATTCACTTCGATCTGCTTATCCACTTTTTGCATTTCTGCTACAGTAATATCTACCGAAACTGGCATATTTGGATTAAACTTATCTGTAGGCTTTGCCTTTTCTTTACACCCAACAGCTAATAAAACTGCTGTTGCTAACATTAAATGTATCTTTCTCAAATGACTGAATTTTAGTCACTAAAGATATAAAAACATACCCTTTTAGAGAAATAAAATAGATGAACGGAAGGCTAAGGACGGCTTGATTTGTAAGCCAAGTACTTTTGTTGAATATAATAACCCAGTTCCAGGTCATTTAACAATCCTAAGACTTCGTAAGAAGGTTTACAAAAGTTCATGAACTGAACAAGGTTTTCTCCTTCCAAATGGGTAATTTTCTGTACAAAACGCTTCGTAAATCGATAATTAACATATTTTTCTTGTTCCTGAGAAATAAGTCTTTTTTGTAGGTAACCAAGATTACGATTTCTCTTGAATCGAAACATGTTTATCATTTCCACTAAATCAAAGCCAATTGAAAGACCCCCACTGGGATTGATCAAAGAAGCGTTATTAGCCAATTTTAAACCAGGTGCTTGATAATTAAAGTATTTAGCATAGTCATACCTATTTTGAATGGAGTCCATTCTGTAGTTATTGTTCCTAACCCTCACTTCAGGCAAATCAATACCATTTACATGAATCATGATATTGAAATTATGCTTGTCTTCGATCGTATCTAAAGAATACTTCTGAGTATTTTTCCCAAACAAGGAAAACCAAATAGAATCTTTTGCTTTTACTGTAATGATATATCTACCTAAAGAATCGGTAACGGATTGATTAGAATTAGAATGCACAATAACTGCTTCTACTGGTCTTCTCCCTGAAATATCATATACATTTCCACTAACTACAATAGATTGCGCTTGAACTGATGAATGTATCAAAACAAAAAATAAAATTATAAGAATTAAGCGCTGCCTCATGAATGATGCAATATTATGAAATTGTTCTTAAAACCAATGAGACATTAACAAGCCCATAACAATACAAGTCAACGCAATCCATTGTGGGCCTAATTTCTGCTTGTATAACAAATAAGTACTCAACGAAAAAACGACTACATACATTACTATAGAAAAGGGCTTTGCATATTTCATTGCAATGGTAATATCTTTTATCAAAAACAATGAAGCGCCAATCATAATACCCACTATAGCTGCATAAACCCCTTCTAAGGATCTATAAAAAATGGCGAACTTTTTTAAGTGCTGCCAAATAGGAAAGAAAAAAAGTACAATCAAAAAACTAGGTAAAAAAATACCTATGCAAGCAATCAATGCGCCATAAACTTGAATGTTCACAGGCTTGTCTTTTAAAGCACTAGCGCCCATATAGCTTGCGATGGAGAAAATTGGACCGGGCACTGCTCTTACTAATCCAGTACCAGTTAAAAATGTTTCTCTATCAATTTTTACAACGTCTCTTTTATTTTCTTGAATATGTTTTGTCTGAGGTCTAGTGACATATTGTTCATACATAATGGGCATCAATACATCACCGCCACCAAAAACCAAACTTCCAAAACGATAATTATTTTCAAATAAATTGAATAACTTTCTTGATGACCAATTTTGCTCAGTAGCTCTTTCAGATAAAAAACCAGCAGAGATAAATATCAAAAAAAATAAAACAATAGCCCTCCATTGTATTGATTTTGGCGCACTACCTTCATAAGGAATTCTTTTATCACTAAAATTGGTGACAATGCCTGAAAGAAGAATTACAATAGGAATGGTCCATGGTGTTTTAAAACCTATAAAAGTAATTAAAGCACTTAAAATAAAAATCCATCTAGTAATTACATTATTTACTGATTTTTGAAATAATAAGATGGCGGCACTCATTATAAATCCAATAGACATGGGCTGCAACAAAGACAATGATTTTATACCCCCTGACCAAGAAAAATGATTAACCATTAAGGCCAGGCCAGTCATAATAACTACGGCCGGCAACATCCAAACTAATAAAGTAAGTAATGCCAAAACAACCCCTCCTCTTTTAAATCCCACTAAAACAATGGTTTGTGTGGAAGAAGCTCCTGGCAAGAGCTGACAAAAAGCGCTATACTCTATTAATTCTTCTGCGCTCAAGTCCCTTCTTTTTTCTACAAATCTATATTGCATCAAAGCCATTGCCACTTGGGGACCCCCAAAAGCAGTGATGCTATGTTGTAATACAGCTTTTAAAAATGATATATGTCTTAAATATTTCAAAATATAATACTACCCTAAAATTAAACCATTAATATTAATAACTTTGTACTACTATGCGCAAAGTAATCTACATCTTATCAATTGTACTATTTAGTCATTGTGCCAGCAACGGATATAGTAAACTCGAGCCACAATATGCGCAAGAGAAAATGGACCTAGTACCCGACTATAGCCAATTGCAATATTGGGCGGCGCATCCAGACAAAAAAGACCCAAGCGATAGCTTGCCAAAGCCTATTAAAAAAGACTTCCAGCCTTCCGATAAAGCAGATGTATTTTTTGTATATCCCACGAGTTATTTGGACACCAGCATGCCTAATGGATGGAATGCCTCTTTGAAGGACGCTAAACTAAATGCATATACAGACTATACTAGCATTTTGAATCAAGCTAGTATTTTTAATATGGCAGGGAAGGTTTATGCTCCAAGATATAGACAAGCCCATATTAATTCTTATTCTCCCAAAAACTACGCAGATACTTTGAAAGCATTGGCAGCATTTGAATTAGCCTATCAAGATGTAAAAACTGCTTTTGAATATTATTTAGCACATTATAATAATGGAAGACCAATCAT
>CAZXWT010000036.1:8000-9472 GCA_964644475.1 uncultured Sediminibacterium sp.
GTAACCAATCCACTTTCTTGGAATAAAAACGAAATTAAAATTGACAGAAAATTCAATAAAGGTTCTGTATTATATAATTTTAATAAAGTGGTGCCTAATGTAGCTGACGCTATTAATCACGAAGGTATTTTATGGACAGGCAAGCCTCATTTTTTAGGCAGCTTCTTGTATAGAACAAGTAATTACCATATTGCAGATTTCAACTTTTACTATTTAAGTGTAAGACAAAATGCAGTGGACCGCGCGGAAAGCTACTTTAAATCTAATAGTAGTAACTAATTTCCTACTACGCTCAAAAACTTAATTCGCATAATTTTAAGCTGTTCCCAGGTATAATTATTTTCAGATAATTCTTCTTGAGCAATAGCCAATGAAGAGGTTTCGCAATTTTTAAAATATTCCAAGATATCTTCTTGGTCATATTCATCTAACCACTCGTCAATCGCGTAATCTAAATTTAACTTAGTACCACTAGCTGCTATTGTTTCCATTTCTTCTAACAAAGCATCCAATCTCAGATCTTTGTTTTTTGCAATGGTTTCTAAAGGAATTTTCTTGTCTACATTTTGAATAATATAGATTTTATTACTTGCTTTATTAGCAACTGACTTCATCACAAAATCGTCAGGTTTTTCTATATTATTTTCTTCTACATATTTTTCAATTAAACTCACAAATGGTTTACCATATTTTGTTGCCTTACCCTTGCTTACTCCTTGACAACGCTCTAATTCAGACAAGTTAGTAGGATACAATGTGGCCATATCTTGTAAAGAGGTCTCTAAGAAAATAACAAATGGAGGTAGACCAATTTTCTTCGCTTCTTTTTGTCTTAGTTCTTTCAACATTTCAAATAAAGCCTCATCAGTTGAGCCAGCAGATTCACTAGCACCATCGTCGTCATCTTCCGTATTGGTTTCTTCAAATACCGTATTTAAAACAATCTTAAAGCTGGTTGGCTTTTTAATAAATTGATTGCCCTTCTTGGTTAATTTTAATAATCCATATTCTTCGATATCCTTTTCAATCACACCTTCAAGCATTGCTTGTCTAATTAGACTATTCCAGAATAGACTGTCATGCTCTTTGCCAATTCCAAAAACCGGTAATTTCTCGTGTCTATACAAACCAATTTGCGGGGTGAAACTTCCTGTAATTATTTGCACGACATACTCTGCAACAAACTGCTCATTTAAAGCAGTAATTACTTTTAATAATTGAACTAATTCTGCTTTGGATTCAATTAATTCTTTTGGATGTAAACAGTTGTCACATTTACCACAATTTTTATCTTCCCATTTTTCTCCAAAATAATGTAATAAACTTTTTCTTCTACAAACACCGCTCTCTGCAAAGGCAACAGTCTCGTTAATTAATTGCGCCCCCACTTCTCTTTCACTCAATGGCTTGTCTCTTAAAAAATGTTCCAATTTAGAAACGTCTTGATGAGCATAATATAAAATACAATTTCC
>CAZXWT010000037.1:0-3124 GCA_964644475.1 uncultured Sediminibacterium sp.
AATACTACTGGAGAAGAAAAATGGTCTAATCCTTTAAAAGATAAAACTACAGCAGTTCCCAAAGCATTCAGTGGAATACATATTGTACATCAGCAATTCTTTGACGCAGTACAATTAAGGGGTAAGTTTTCGATGGTAGATGCTTATTTACAATTAGCTCAACATTATGCTATACATTATTACGATCATAGCGATGGTATCTTGTTAGATGTTGGCAAGCCGGAGAGTTTAGAAAAAGCTAATAGCTTATTTAAATGAGTCTCACAAAGTGGACTCCATTATACTTTGATATAAATCTTTTTCTTATCAAGTATATATGCCAATGCTCCCATAAAGGCAATAAAGCAAAGTGCATACAATAAAGAGCCTATTCTTAAATCTGAATGAATGTTTTTGCAAATATGCTCGTAAAACCAAGGCAGACTTGATGTGTAAACTTTTTCACCTTGTTCATTAATATGATCTTCCCATCTTAAAAGCGCTAATACCCTTGGTAAAAATCCGCTGAGTACAAAAATGAATAAAGGGTTCTTGCCAAATACTTCAAAGAAATAACTCCACTTACCTGAAGCATTTTTAAATTCTATTAAATAGATAAACATGCCGAGTGTAATCATCGCTAAACCAGAAGTATACAAGACATAACTACTAGTCCATATTTTCTTATTGATTGGAAAACTAAAATCCCATATATATCCAACAAACACCAATAATACTCCTGTAAGTAATAATTGAGAAAGCATTTCAAAGTTCTTTCCTTTGTTTTGAATATACTCACCCACTAAGTATCCGAAAATTACTTGAACTATGGCTGGCAGGGTACTGGTTAATCCTTCAGGGTCAAAGGGTACACCTTCTCCTTTATAAATATGTGTTATACCTAAAATGCTTTGATCAATGGAATTACCAAAATAACCAGACAAACTATATGGGTGTCCTGGTGCGCCTAGAATTGTTGTAAGCATCCAATATAGTAATAAAATTACTGCACCAATATACAAGGCCATTTTAGATTTACCATAATAGATAATGATGGATGCGAAAAAATAACACAATGCAATTCTTTGCAATACACCCAATATTCTGACATTCTCCCATTGTTTAAAAACCAATTCACCCTCAGACCATTTTACAAATGGACTCCAGTTTAAAAAGAGACCTATTGCAAAAATCAATAAAGTTCTTTTGAGTAATTTTTTCCAAAAATTTGCGTCGCCACTTTGTGCTAATTTGGGCATTACAAAAGACATTGCATTACCCACTGCAAATAAGAAAAAAGGGAAGACTAAATCGGTGGGCGTTAGTCCATGCCAACTAGCATGTTCCAAGGGGCTAAAAATATGTGCCCAAGAGCCTGGATTATTCACTAAAATCATCAGGGCAACGGTGGCCCCTCTGAATACGTCTAATGATTGATAGCGTTGTGTTTGCATGGTATCCAAATGTAATAAAATTACTTTATAATATATATGAATGAATTTATATCTTTGTCGCCTATACAAAGCAATGAAAAAGAACATATTAATTACAGGAGGAGCGGGATTTATTGGGTCGCATGTGGTGCGTTTAATGGTGACCAAATATCCTGAGTATCAAATCTTTAATTTAGATGCATTGACTTATGCGGGTAATTTAGAGAACTTGAAGGATATCGAGAAAGCGCCTAATTACCATTTTGTAAAAGCCAATATATTAGAAGCTGATACTTTAAAAGCCATTTTTGAAAAACATGCTATTACAGATGTGATTCATTTGGCTGCAGAATCTCATGTGGATAGAAGTATTGTATCTCCTTTGGATTTTGTATACACGAATGTGATTGGAACAGTGAACTTATTGAATACTGCTAAAGAATATTGGAAGAACGATTTAAGTTACGAAAAAGCACATGATGGTTCTTGGGACGCCAACAGAGATCATTTGTTCTATCATGTTTCTACAGATGAAGTATATGGAAGCTTAGGTAAAGAAGGATTGTTTACAGAAACGACTCCTTACGATCCAAACTCTCCTTATTCTGCGAGTAAAGCAGCGAGTGATCATTTTGTGAGAGCTTATGGAGAGACTTATCATTTACCAACAGTCGTATCTAACTGTTCTAACAATTATGGTCCGAATCATTTTCCTGAAAAATTGATTCCATTATTTATTCATAATATCATCAATAAAAAAGCATTACCTGTTTATGGTGATGGTTTATATACAAGAGATTGGTTGTATGTAATTGATCATGCAAGAGCGATTGATTTAGTATTCCATAAAGGGAAAAGAGCAGATACTTATAATATTGGAGGATTTAATGAATGGACCAATATTGATTTAGTGAAATTATTGTGTGCTCAAATGGATGAGAAATTAGGAAGAGCGAAAGGAGAGAGCGAGGGACTGATTACTTATGTGAAAGATAGACCAGGTCACGATAGACGCTATGCGATTGACGCGACTAAATTGAATAAAGAATTGGGTTGGACACCTTCTGTTACTTTTGAACAAGGGTTGGCAGCCACTATAGATTGGTATTTGAGTAATGGCCCATGGTTAGAAAATGTAACCAGTGGTTCTTATCAACAATACTATAACGAAATGTACGCTAACAGATAATGAGAATTGAGCAAACCCCCCTTCAAGATTGTTTTATCATTCATGAGAAAGTACATGGTGATGCAAGAGGTTATTTTATTGAAACCTATAACCAAAGAGATTTTAAAGCAGCAACTGGTTTGAATATTGAATTTGTACAAGACAATCAATCAAGATCTACCAAAGGCGTGCTTAGAGGATTACATATGCAAAGAGGTGCAGCTGCACAAGCAAAGCTAGTGAGAGTATTAGAAGGATCAGTTTTAGATATCGCAGTGGATTTAAGAAAAGGTTCGCCAAGTTTTGGACAGCATTTTGCAATTGAATTAACGGCTGATAACCACAAACAATTTTTTGTTCCAGCAGGATTTGCGCATGGCTTTGTGGTACTCAGTGAAACAGCTACTTTCTTTTATAAGGTAGATAAGTTTTACGAGCCAGGTAACGAAGTAGGCATCATGTATAACGACAAAGATTTAAATATCGATTGGAGATTGACTGATGCAGAAATCATCTTGTCAGAAAAAGATAAAACATTAGGAAG
>CAZXWT010000037.1:3224-9376 GCA_964644475.1 uncultured Sediminibacterium sp.
AATTAGTACAATCTTTTAATGATGTAAATGGTGCTGCAGTATTTGCTTATGAAGTAAACGATCCTGAGCGATATGGTGTGGTAGAGTTTGATGCAAACAATAATGCATTGTCTTTAGAAGAAAAACCAAAGCAACCGAAATCTAACTATGCAGTTCCTGGTTTGTATTTTTACGATAACCAAGTTGTAGAGATTGCAAAAAATATTCCTGCATCACCTAGAGGAGAATACGAAATCACCGATGTCAATAAAATTTACTTAGAGCGTAAGCAATTACAAGTAGGTATCATGAACCGTGGAACAGCTTGGTTGGATACCGGTACTTTTGAATCATTAGCAGATGCTTGCGAGTTTGTGCGTGTAATTGAAAAACGTCAAAGTCAAAAGATAGGTTGTATCGAAGAAGTTGCCTACAGAATGGGCTTTATCGATAAAGCCCAATTACTAGTCTTGGCCGATAAATACGCTAAAAGCGGTTACGGTGAGTATTTAAGAGGTTTAAAAAAGTAATCCAATACTGAACCTTTCTGTTTATTTGTTGTTTTTAGTGTATGTCAACCTATACAATTAAGGATCTAGAGAAAATTTCGGGCATCAAAGCGCATACAATACGCATTTGGGAGCAGCGTTATCAATTCTTGCAGCCCCAACGTACCGAGACAAATATTCGTACTTACTCAAGTGATGAACTAAAAACCATCTTAAACGTTTCTTTGTTAAACAAATATGGTTTTAAAATTTCTCATATCGATAAGATGTCTGCAGAGCAGATGGAAGAGAAAATTTTAAGTCTAAATCAAATTGATGCACAGAAAGAAAGAGTGGTGAATGCTTTGATTAAAGAAATGGTTTCTCTGAATATGGCCAATTTCGAAAGACAGATGGATACTTATATTGGTCAAAAAGGAATTGAAAAAACCATCTTAGAAATCATCTTTCCATTCATGGAGCGTGTTGGTATCTTATGGGTAACCAATCATATCAATCCTGCACAAGAACATTTGGCTACGAATATTATTCGTCAAAAAATCATTTTAGGAATTGAGAAATTACCTCCTGTTTTACAATATTCTAAACGCATTGTACTATTCATGCCAGAAGGGGAGTACCATGAGATTGGATTATTATATGTTCATTACTTATTAAAACAAAGAGGATTTTATGTAGACTATTTGGGTGCAAATGTTCCCATGGTAGACCTAAGATATCTTTCTGAGTTTCATAAAGTAGACTATTTATATTGTCACTTAACTTCACCTGCTAAGAATTTCAAGATCCATAAGTTCTTTGATCAATTGTCTGAAGTAAGCAAACATATCCCAATTGTTATCTCTGGGCAATTGGCACAAGCCTATAAAGGAGCTATTGCAGGTAATATTCAGCTTAAGAAAACCCTGCAAGAGACCATTAGTTTTTTAGAAAGCATCTGATAATCAATCACTTACTTTAGTTTTCAGTATTGTTTAATTTTTTTAATAAAATATTAAACAAAAATATTCATTCATATACTTTTTCTGTTTAACTTTACTTTTCAAAGATTAAACAAAAAAGTATGTCTACAGCAGAATTTACCCTATTCTTAAGTGAAAACTCAGATTTTTTACGCCCTTTCGCGATTAATTTGACCAAGGATCATGAATCTGCAAAAGATTTATATCAGGAAACCTTGTTTAGAGCATTATCTAATAAGGATAAATACAATGTAGGTACCAATATCAAAGCTTGGTTGTATACGATCATGCGTAATATATTCATTAATGATTATCGTAAAAAGGCAAAGCAATCAACTGTGTTGGATAATAGCCCTAACGATTTTTTAATTGATCAAACTAATAATAAAGTAGTTAATGATGCAATAACTAACTTAAATTTGAGGGAAGTGAATCAATTGATTTATGACTTGCCTGAATTATTCAGAACACCCTTCCAATTATATTATGAGGGGTATAAGTATAATGAAATTGCAGATGCATTGAATGAGCCATTAGGTACAATCAAAAGCAGAATTCACTTTGCTAGAAAAATTTTAAAACAAAAGATTCAACGTTACTAAATTAATGTCTTCAAATTCAAAAAAAGTGTTGGTTATTGGGGCTGGATTTGCTGGATTATCTGCAGCGAGTTTTTTAGCTCAAAAAGGGTGGCAAGTAACGGTTATTGAAAAGAATAGTTTACCAGGTGGTCGTGCAAGAAAGTTTGAAGCTAATGGTTTTGTTTTTGATATGGGCCCAAGTTGGTATTGGATGCCCGATACTTTTGAAAGGTATTTTTCTTTATTCGGGAAAAAGGTTTCAGATTATTATCAATTAAAAAGATTAGATCCTTCTTATAGAGTTTATTTTGAAAAAGCTTCTTGGGATATTCCAGCGAACTATGAAGCATTACAAGCATTGCTTGAATCTGTAGAAGCCGGTGCTGGAAAGGCTTTAGATGGATTTATGGAAGAAGCCAAGTTCAAATATGAAGTAGGAGTAGGCAAGTTGGTGCATCAACCTGGACAATCTATTAAAGAGTTAATTGATTTCGATTTATTTAAAGGAGTATTTAAGTTGGATGTTTTTCAGTCCATGAAAAAACATATTGCAAAATATTTTAAGCATCCTTACATTCAATTCTTAATGGAATTTCCGGTTTTGTTTTTAGGAGCGCTTCCTGAGAACACTCCTGCATTGTATAGTTTAATGAATTATGCAGATATTAAAGGAGGTACTTGGTATCCAGAATATGGCATGTATAGTATTGTGAAAGCTATGTATGATTTGGCTACTTCACTTGGAGTGGAATTTAAATTAGGAGAAGAAGTTATGGGTATTGAAGTAGTGAATGGAGTAGCTACCAAAGCAAATACCGAAGTGGTTGCTACTAAAGAAAAAAACACATACACATTTGATATTGTCATTGGTGCTGGAGATTATCATCATATTGAAACTAAATTGCTTGAACCTAATTATCAATCATATTCAAAGAAATATTGGGATAGCAGGGTAATGGCGCCAAGTTCTTTATTGTATTATGTTGGGTTAAATAAAAAGTTGCCTGGCGTAACACATCATTCATTGTTTTTTGACACAGATTTTGGAATACATGGCAAAGAGATTTACACAGATCCTAAATGGCCAAGCAATCCATTGTTTTATGCATCTGTACCTTCTGTTACAGACCCAACAGTGGCACCTGAAGGTTGTGAAAACTTATTTTTATTGATCCCAGTAGCCGCAGGTTTAGAAGGAGATACAGAAGCGGTTAGAGAAAAGTATTTTAATGAACTTATTGGAAGGTTAGAGGCTAAATGGGGTGTATCTATCATGGAATCAATTGTTTATAAGCGTTCTTTTTCGGTTGCAGATTTTAAGTCTGATTATCATTCTTTTAAAGGAAACGCTTATGGACTTGCTAATACTTTGTTACAAACTGCGAATTTGAAGCCTTCTTGTAGAAGTAAAAAAGTAAATAACTTATATTACACTGGTCAATTAACCGTGCCAGGTCCAGGTGTGCCACCGAGTTTGATTAGTGGTGAGGTAGTAGCTAATTTAATTGACAAAAATCATTCATAATAAATGTCTTCTTTTCAACTATATAACGAAGTGACTGCATTGAGTAGTAAACAAACTACTTTAATGTATAGTTCTAGTTTTTCTTCTGCCATTAATTTGCTGCACAAAGATTTAAGACAGCCCATTTATGATATTTATGGTTTTGTAAGATTTGCTGATGAGATTGTAGACACTTTCCATGATTATGACAAAAAATTATTGTTTGATCAGTTTAAGAAAGACACTTACTTGGCTTTAGAGCAAGGTATTAGTTTGAATCCGATTTTACATCGTTTTCAAATGACTTATCGTGAGTATAAGATTGATCCAAGTTTATTAGAAGCTTTTTTATATAGCATGGAAATGGATTTGAGTCAACATGCACATGATGAAAGCTCATATCAAAAATATATTTATGGCAGTGCTGAAGTGGTTGGATTGATGTGTTTATATATTTTTTGTAAAGGTGACTTTACTCAATATGAACAATTGAAGCCTGCTGCACAAAGTTTAGGGGCTGCCTTTCAGAAAGTAAATTTTTTAAGAGATATCAAAGCCGATTTTGAAGGATTAGAAAGAGTGTATTTTCCTAATTGTGATTTTAATCATTTCACAGAGAAAGATAAATTGGCAATTGAAGCAGATATTCAAAAAGATTTTGAAAATGCATTAGAGGGTATTAAAGCATTACCTTTGCAATGCAGATTTGGTGTGTATGTTGCTTATAAATATTACTACTCTTTGTTTAAAAAGATTAAGAAAACGCAACATCATGCTATTTTAAAAACAAGAATAAGAATACCAGATTATGGCAAAGTCTTTATTCTTGCAAAGGCAAAATTGAGGAGTCAATTGAATTTTTTATAAAAAGTAAATTTTAACTATATGTTATTTGTAGCAGTAATGTTGGCGACATTTTTTATTATGGAAGGTATAACATGGTTAACCCATAAATATGTAATGCACGGATTTTTGTGGGTTTTGCACGAAGATCATCATCAACCAACAGGTCATGTATTAGAAAAGAATGATGCATTTTTCTTGATTTTTGCGATTCCAAGTATGGCATGTATATTTTATGGAACAATAATGGGTGGTCCATTATGGGTGGCAGCTATTGGTGCAGGTATTGCAATGTACGGTTTCGCATATTTTTTATTTCATGAAGTAATCATACATCAAAGAATTAAATGGTTTACAAGATCTAATAATAGATATATCAAAGCCATTAGATGGGCACATAAAATGCACCATAAGCATTTATATAAAGAAGATGGTGAGAGTTTTGGAATGTTATTTGTTGCCAAAAAATATTGGGACAAAGTTCGTCGTGACGAGATGATGCAAAACAATGGATAAATACGATTATATAATTGCTGGCGCAGGTTGCGCTGGACTTTCTTTACTCCATTATCTAAATCAAGATGCATTACTTTGCCAAAAGAAAATTTTGGTAATTGATCAGTCATTGAAAAAAATCAATGATAGAACATGGTGTTTTTGGGAAGAAATTTCTTCCGACTTTGATCATCTAACAACTAAGACTTGGGACACTATTTCTATTCATAAAGATCAACAAGATTATTTATTACCTACCAAGCCCTTTACTTATAAAATGATAGAGGGACTTTCTTTTTATGAATCGATTATATCTAGTGCTAAAACAAATAAGCAAATAGATTGGGTAGAAGCTAAAATAATATCTATTAAAGACAATGCCGTTCACTGGGAGGGTGGTGCGGCCTCTGCAACTTATATATTCAATAGTATATTAGCTTATAATCCGGTTTTTCAAGATGTATCTCAAGTTCAATCTTTAAATCTTTATGCTTCTAAGCAAATAGCTAAACCTTTTTTATGGCAACATTTTAAAGGCATTACAATAGAGTTTGATCAAGCTATTTTCGATTTGCAAACAGCAAGGTTGATGGATTTTAATGTTGATCAACAAGATGCTACTGCTTTTATGTATGTATTACCAATAACTCCAAAGAAAGCATTAGTTGAGTACACTATTTTTTCTAAGTACGTGCTTAATGCTAGTGTTTATGATAAGGCTATTCAAGAATATATAGAACAACATTATCCTCTGCAGAAATATACTATTCTTCATGAAGAATATGGTGCCATTCCAATGACTCAAAATACATTCATACAACAAGAATTGTCCAGTATAATTCCAATTGGTACTATTGGTGGGGCTGTTAAAGCTAGTACTGGTTATGCTTTTAAATTTATTCAAGAGCAAACAAAGCAAATTGTGAATGCATTACATAAAGGAGAAAGGCCGAATAGTAATTTACCAAAAACAAGACATCATTTCTACGATGCGGTTCTCTTAGATATCTTATTTAATAATAAAATGAGTGGTGCGGAAATTTTTGCCAGGATATTCTCTAAAAATAAAGCTGCCACAGTTTTCAGATTTTTATCCAACAGATCTAGTATTTTTGATGATATCAAGATTATGAGCACACTACCCACAAGACTATTTTTATTTACTGCTATTCGCGTTTTACTGCGGAGTAATCAATAATCTAAATAGGCCTTGTCGTACAATGGTTAGTACAAGAGTTTCCGAAGCTCTAAATCCAGGTTCGATCCCCGGCGAGGCCAC